>JAUPLM010000217.1 GCA_030836965.1 Thermodesulfobacteriota bacterium
TCGCATATAGAAGGAATTTTCAACACAGCTCGGAAGAATGATTTTACGAAGCCGTCAGGGTTGATTCTCACAAATAAAAACAAATTCGGGGATGGCAAAGTAAAAAGCGCATTATGCAAGGCGCGCAAATCTTGAACAATGAGGCGTACATACAAGTACGCTGCAATGACGAGAGATGAAGCGTAATCCGCCGCGGCGGACAGAATGACTTTTTACGAAGCCGTCAGGGTTGATCCAGCTTGATCAAAGACCATCGGCCATATTTTATTAAAAAAGCTTATCTTAAGTTCCAGCGGTTTTACGTCACCCGTTTTTTAAAACCCCATTTCGGGTCTCTTGGGAAGGGGTTTCATTTTATGAAACCCTGGCATGTAGAGATTTTCGGATCTTCGATTGAACTCGGTGATTACGCGACCGTTATCGCCGCTCCCGATAAGAAAATAAGGCTTTCCGTCTGGTCTGAAAAGAAGGATATGGGGCGGATTAAAATCGGAAACTTTTGCCTTATATGTCCCGGAGTGCGAATCGGATCCGCATGCAGTGTGACTATAGGAGATAACTGCATGATAGCAAGCGGCGCGTATATAACCGATTCGGACTGGCATGACATATACGACAGGGTTTCAACGGGTAAAAGCAAACCTGTTAAAATCGAAAATAATGTATGGATCGGTGACAGCTCAATCGTATGCAAGGGCGTAGTTATCGGGGAGAACAGCATCATCGGGGCAGGTTCCGTCGTAGTAAGTGATATTCCGCCGAATACGATTGCGGCAGGCAATCCGGCAAAAGTTGTCAGGCATCTTGATGTAAATGAGAAAATAACGACAAGGGAAAGTTTTTTTTCAGACCCCGCTCTTCTTTCCGTCTATTTTGACGCGATGGACAGGGATATTCTCGGAAAAAACACCGTTTTTCACTGGCTTCGCTACCTTATATTCCCCCGCAAAGGCGACTAATCCGTAGTTTAGAAAATAACCGCCCGATAAACGGAATTATTTTCGGTGCTCGCTCGAGAGGTAGAAAAGAAGATATCCTAAGAGCTCGGATTTTTAACGAAACCTTCAAACTTAAAGACCATAAAGATTATCCCGCCTGATAGAGCAATAATACCGCTTGCCGTAAAAAGAGCAGTTGAACCCGCTTTCTCGTAAATCATTCCGCTTATAAAAAAACCGGCCATAAGCCCAAGCCCGTATGTGACAGCGTTATTTAAAGACTGTCCTAGGGTTTTTGTTTCACCCGAGGTCATGGAATCAATATAAAGAATGCTCGATACATGAAACGCCCCATATGTCACTGCATGAAAAGTCTGGGACAGGAGAATAAGCACGGGGGATTTTATCATAGCAAGCGTCAGCCATCTCGCTATAGCGGTAACGAATGAAAAAATAATGACATTTTCTATTGAAAAACGCTTAAAAATTTTGTCTGAATTTATCATGACAAGGATTTCGGCAATTGAGGCTGTAGCCCAGGCGGCTCCGATGAATGTCCGCCCGTACCCGATATTTTCAAGATGTATCGAGAAAAACCCGTAATACGCCCCATGGCTGACAAGCATTAAAAAAGCGCTTGACAGAAAAAGGATGACCTGCCGTTTCTTCAATAATGCGCCGGCTTCGCGTAAAAACGGCTTATTGTCCCCTGGTTTTATATCGGGGATTTTTACAGCAAATAAGGCATGAATCATGGAGCCGGCCAGAATAAGCGGAATAATTATTCCGACAGGGTAGATGTCGAGAATCTTTCCCAGGAGGAAAACGGTAATTATAAAGGAAACGGTTCCCCAGGCCCTGATGGTGCCATAGCTCTTTTTTTTATTTCCTAGAATATCTATCGTAAAGGCTTCGAGGAAGGATATGATCGGGGAGTAGAAAATCGT
Source organism: Thermodesulfobacteriota bacterium (assembly GCA_030836965.1). GTDB lineage: Bacteria > Desulfobacterota > Desulfobacteria > Desulfobacterales > RPRI01 > RPRI01. The sequence continues at coordinate 1,886 of JAUPLM010000217.1, forward strand.
ATAGCAGACTGTAATTAAAAGCATCATCCGGAAGTCGGAAGTAAAAAGATAAAAAGACCAGATAGCGGCGCTTAATAAATGACATGAGAGGTATATCGGTTTTCTTGCGTTAAAGTGGTCGGCAAGGGCTCCGAAAAAAAGAGGAGACAATACCATTACCGCCGATCTTGCAGAGGATAAAACACCTATCTGAAAACCAGTAAACCCCAGTTTGTAACAATAAAGATTAAAATATGGTAAAAATATCCCCATGACGCCGAAGTATAGAAAATACTGGGACGCAAGGATATACTTGCTTTTTACTGAAAGATTCTCCATGAATAATTAATACGGTATTCATGAAGAAACTGCAACGGCAATAAAAAAGGAGCCCTTACATCAAGGGCTCCTTTTATGATTCTTCTCTATTATTCTACGTTGACTGTAATCTGTTTCGGTTTCTTTGCTTCAGGTTTTGGTATTTCAACTTTAAGGACGCCGTCTTTGAAATTTGCCTTGACCTTATCCGAGCCTACAGCATCCGGCATAGTGAATGACCTTTGGAATGTCCCGAAACATCTTTCCTTCCGGTAGTAATTCTCTTCCTTTACTTCTTTATTGATTGACCTTTCACCCTTCAGTGTGATTATATTGTCCTTAATTTCAACTGTAACGTCCTTCTTCTCCACTCCGGGAAGTTCGGCATTTATGACAATATTGTCCGCATTGTCATAAATATCAACCGCCGGTTTCCAGGCACAAAGATTAATTTCATCTTCGTTATCCCCTGAACGATACGATGCGTCATCGAAGATGCGGTTAATACGGTCCTGAAGTGTTGCCATGCCTCTGAATGGATCAAATCTTACCAGTGTCATAATAACACCCCCTTTTAATTGTTTATTTGTGCAATCTTATTAATCTGTACACCTCTTTTCCGAAAAAAAGTTAATCACATGTTTTTTCTTGTCAAGATTAAAAAATAACTTTATGTATTATATTGATTTTAAAAGAAATGATTACATAATTATTGCCATGATTATAATAAGATGTTAATCTTGCAACAAATAAATAGTTGTCGATATCCGCAGCTTGAAAGCGGATAATTGGCTTGCTGTTTAAGTTGGCAAAGCAATAAGATTATATAAACCAGGAGACTGACATGGACTATATCAAGATACGATTCGGCAATGATTTCGGAACAACAGATTCCGGATATGAAAAATCCATCGAAGACATGTTCAGAACGATAAACCCTATGTTTTCTTTTTCCGAACGGGCATGGCGGCCGCAGATGGATATTTATGAAACGCCGGAGGAGGTTATTGTTCTTGCCGAGGTGGCCGGTATCGACAAGGAGAATCTTGAAGTTGAAATAAGCAGCAGGGCGATAAGGATCAGAGGAAACCGTGAAGAAATGACCCGTGTCGAAAACGCAACATACCGGCTTGCAGAGATACAGTACGGAACATTCGAGCGGATACTATACCTGCCTTCTCCTATTGACACGGATATGGTATCAGCCTCTTATCTGAATGGTTTTCTGCAGATTCATCTTGCTAAAATACCAACCGATAAAACAAGGAAAATAACGATTACGGACGGATGATCCCGGCAGATCTTTATAATTATTCAGAATCCCGGATTATTCTTTTTGTGTATTAAAAATTCGTATTCAGCAGTTTGGAGGTATCAATGGCGCAGCAGCAATCACAGACCGAATTGGGCACCGAGAAGCTCCCGGAAATCCTTCCTATTCTTCCCTTGTTCGATTCCTCGCTTTATCCGAAGATGGTTTTACCCCTTGTAGTAATGCAGGGAGCATCGGTACAGCTTGTTGATGAGGCAATGTCAAAAGACCGGATTGTCGGACTGCTTGCATCAAAAAAGCCGAGTGGCGGAGCCGAAGATCCGAAAGAGGATCTCTACTCTGTCGGTACGAGCGCTTTGATTTTACGGATGGCGAAGTCGGATGATAATAATGCACAGCTTCTCGTTCAGGGACTCGGAAGATTCAGGGTTCTGGAATATATTCAAGGCAAACCATATCTGCAGGCCCGCGTTGAATATATAAAAGATAAAGAGGCGAAAGGAAAGGAAACCGAAGCGCTTGTTTCAAACCTGTTGACTCTCTTTGCAAAAATAGTAGAGCTTACCCCCGGCCTTCCGAAGGATATGGCAAACATGGCAAAATCGATACAGGAGCCGGGAATTCTGGCCGACATGGTTGCCTCGATTATAAACAGTACTCCTGAGGAAAAGCAGAAAATTCTTGAAATGGATGATGTCAGGAAGAGATTGAAAGAGGTCACAAAACAGGCCAATCATCACATGGAAATACTCGCGCTTGGAAACAAAATACAATCCCAGGTCAAGGGGGATATGGATAAGAGTCAGCGTGAATATTATCTGCGTCAGCAGCTCAAAGCCATCAGGGAGGAGCTTGGCGAAAAGGAAGATACGGCGGTTGAGGTTGACGATTACAAGGCAAAGATAAAAGAGAAGAACCTGCCCCCGCACGCCCTTAAAGAAGCGGAGCGGGAACTGAACCGCCTTTCTCGCATGCATCCTTCTGCTGCCGCATATACCGTCGCATCAACCTACCTCGACTGGCTTACAACTCTTCCCTGGAATGAAAGCACAAAGGATAATCTTGATATTAAAAAGGCAAGAAAGGTTTTAGATGATGATCATTTCGGGCTTGATAAGGCAAAGAAGCGTATTATCGAATTTCTCGCGGTGCGAAAACTGAAGCCTGAATCCAAAGGGCCGATTCTCTGCTTTGCGGGACCTCCGGGAACAGGGAAAACTTCCCTCGGCCAATCCATAGCCCGTGCCCTGGGAAGGAAGTTCATACGCATTTCTCTCGGCGGCGTCCATGATGAAGCTGAAATCAGGGGCCACAGGCGCACATATGTTGGTGCTCTTCCCGGCCGCATTATCCAGGGGATAAGAAGCGCGGGGTCGAA
>JAUPLM010000218.1 GCA_030836965.1 Thermodesulfobacteriota bacterium
ACGTTCCGACTATCAGTGATGGCAATGTAATCGAAAAATAGTAATCGCCGGTCAGGGTTTTTTCCACATAGACCAGAGCGGCCGATGATTCAGACACATTGGCCACATCCTGACCCGTGGCGATGAAGAGCGCCGTGATTCCGTTTGCCGAATGGGAGCCGTTGTTGTTGGAGCCGGCAAGAAAACTGCCCAGGGAGCTGACCTGACGCTGCTGTACAAGTATATCCACGGGTACACCCGCTATTTTCCGGATCAGGGCCTCGGGAATAGTGACCTCGGCAGTGACCCGCTTACCGCGTGTTCTAAGCATGTTTATTCCGGACGGTTTCTTGTCGGTATCTATATTGCCGGACAGCACGTATCGTCTGATATCCGGATACCTGCTTTTAATCCATTCACAGGCCACAAAAGTGGCTTTCCCCACCATGTTCTGGCCTGCCGCGTCACCGGTAGAATAATTGAACCTGAGAAACATCAGCTTTCCCACCGGATACTGCTCAATATCCCTTAACTTGCCTGAGCGGGTGGTGGTTTCAGCCCGGGCTTTAATCTCCGGAAAATGTTCCTTGATCCAGATTCCGAAATCCCGGCTTCCCCGCGCATCTTCAAAATGAAACACCGGCGCTCGCTGCATCACATCATCCTGAATTGTGGTTTTCACCCCCCCGCTTTCATATATCACCTTCATTCCACGGTTATAACTGGCCACCAGCGTGCCTTCCGACGTGGCGAGAGGGATGAAAAATTCGCCTTTTGCATGTTCGCCGTTCATGAGAAGGGGCCCGGCAAAGCCGATCGGGATCTGGGCTGCTCCGGAAAAATGTTCGATATTCCCGGGCAATATGGCCGGATCAAAGGAATACTGCCGCAAATGACGGGTTTTAACTCCGGTGATGTTTTCAACAAAAGCCAGTCTCTTTTCGGCCATTTCACGGCTGTAGTCTGCTGGTCCCGGGTCACGGGGGATACTCTCTCTCATACTACTTCCTCCTTATCTTTCAGCCTGCAACTCTTAAGAATTATTTTACGCTGAAAGGTGAAGATTACCGGTTGAGCGACTTAATAAAAAAAGGCAGGAGCATTTCTGACCCTGCCTTCTGTTTTGAAGATTTATTTCACTTTATTTTCTGAATTTTCCAGGGACGGTAATAATTACCCCTTCACTCGTTTGATTGTCTGGTTTGCCAGCAGATTCTGAAGCTGCTGCAATAATGCCTGTTCCTCTTTGGTAATAACACTGTCTTCAGCAGCCAGCGCCAGTATAGCTTCATGCTCTGAAGTTGAAAGTTCGCAATCAAATATGGCTTTTTTTATCATTTTCGTTAATTTGCTTTCACCCGCAGTTCTACATGACTCCATTTTTCCTCCTTAAATTATCTGACAGCGTTTTGTATTTTTATTTTAACTCACATAAATAACGATTATTATTTACAATAAAAAGAAAAGGTTGTCAATAAAACTTCAGAATATAAAAAGACAGGATGCCCGTATTTATTCTCTTTCTTATTCAAATAATGCCGATAAGCTGTTATTTTTTTACGGTGGGAGTATATGAAGAAGGATTATGTGAGTCAAGAGGATTCTGACCGTAAAACATGGATGCGGCACAGGTGATGACCGGATGTATTTATATAAGGAATATCCGGAATCGCGGCAGATATTATAATCACTAATTGAAATAAAGCATTTTCATTTGCGGTCATCAATCATACCGGATCGCTTTTTCCGCGTTATGCCCCCTGTTATCAATGTAGTTATACCTGTGGCGGTATTCTTCGGTAAGTTCAGGGTTCGCCTTGCGCGCGGGCGCCTGCATGTCGAACGGATATCCATCCAGTTGGGGTTCTATCACAGACAGATCCAGACCGAACTTCTTCAGAATGGTCGGGGCGATATCCTCCCGGGTTCCCTCGCCCCGCACAACCACAGGGTCGTTGGTGCCTGCGAAGACGAACGGAGCGTAAAGGTGGCTTTTTTTGCCTTTGTCGAATCCGTGATCGGCGACGATATATATCAAAGTTTTCTCATAGAGTCCCAGAGCCTTCAGCTTGCCGATGACCAGGCCTGAATATTTGTCGTCCAGCCGGATGCCGTTGATATATTTCTGCGAGTTCTCGCCGTGCCGGTGTCCGCGGTGATCGGGCTGGGCAAAGTGGATGAAAAAGAAGAAACGGCGGCTCCCGCGTTTTTCCAGCTCAGCGATGGCCCGCTCAGCCACTTTTTTGTTCTCTTCCAAGCCATTGACCCACAGGTCAATATGCCTGCCGGCATAATACCACGGCTTGCCGGGGATCTCTACTATCAGCCGGCCGTCCTTTTCGACGATCCGGCCGCCTTCCCGGTAGGCAGCAGTATCAGGCTCTGTCCCGGTATTGGGATAAGTTTTTTTCATCTCCTTCAAACGTTTCGAGACGAATGTCGTCCACTCCTCAAATGTCCCGCGATACGGAGGGTCAATATCGACATGGAATTTTTTGCCGATGATCGCCACGGTGTCGATATTATCCGGACCGAAGAATTTCTCCAGCCGCTCGAACACCGTGTATCCTTCCGGTATCGGCTCGTAACGGCCGTTATTATAAACCCCGGTTTTCTCCGGCACGTAGCCTGTCAGCAGCTGCGTCCAGCCGGCCTTGGTGTCGGTGGCGCCTGAGACTACGTCTATATCAATCTGACGGCCTTCCCTTATAAGCGCTTCCAGGTTGGGCAGCTCTCCTTTTTCAAGAAGTTCCAGTATGCGGTCCCGCCCTGCGCCGTCCCAGCCTATCAGAACGATATTCTTTACTTCTTTCCCGGCGCCCTCTGCATGGGCGGGAAGAATCAGCAGCAGTGTCAGCATGCCCAAAAGCGCAGACTTGATGATATATTTGCTCAATGACGAGTCCCCTGAAACATCAGTGTTTAAAACTTCTCTGCCCTGTATATACCATCGCAACATCCGCCTCGTTGCAGGCTTCGATAGACTGATAGTCGTTATCCGACCCGCCCGGCTGGATAACGCAGGAGATTCCTTCCCTGATCCCGACATCGACACCATCCCTGAAAGGAAAGAACGCGTCGCTGACCATAGCAGACCCGATCAGCCCGCCCTTTTCACGCGTCACCCTTTCGTATATTTCAGCTTTTTTCTCTTTATCCTTAAA
>JAUPLM010000219.1 GCA_030836965.1 Thermodesulfobacteriota bacterium
AACTTGCGTGGAATAGAATTTCCTGAAAAGCAGCTTCTGAAGGAACCTTAATTGGTGTTCATCCGGAAACTAATTTTGGCCATAATTCAGTTATTATATAACAGTAAAAAAGCCATAGATTCGCCACTCCCGTGAAAACGGGAGCGCGAATCTATTAAATTTACCGGGATAAGATAACTGACTTATGTCCAAAATTAGTTTCCGGATGAACACCAATTAAGGTTCCTTCAGAAGCTGTTTTTCAGGAAATTCTATCCCAAGCAAGTTTTTTTAGGCTGTTTTCCGATCCGTTAATTTTAAACATGGACATGATTGCAGCCAGCTCTTCAGCACTGGCTGCGTTTTTTTGAGTCACGGAACTCATATCGGCTGCCGCTTTGTTGATTTGCTCAATCCCCTGGGACTGCTCTTTGGAGGCCGAGGCGATTTCAGCCACTAAATTTACTGCTTTAGCCGTGTTGTCGGCTACCTGTTTAAAATCCTGATTGGTAGCTGCCACCATGGTGGCCCCTTCTTTAATTTTTTTAACAATTGTTTCAATGTGGTTGGAGGTGTTTTTCGCCGCTTCAGCCGCCCGCATGGCCAGGTTTCTCACCTCATCAGCTACCACGGCAAATCCCGCACCGGCCTCTCCGGCCCGTGCAGCCTCCACGGCGGCGTTAAGGGCCAGTAAATTTGTCTGGAAGGCAATCTCGTCAATAGTTTTGATTATCTTCTGGGATTGTTCACTTGAAATGACAATTTCTTTTATGGACCCGCTGAGCTGTTCCATTGAAATCTGAGTATTAGCGGTTTTTTCCTTGGCCAAAGACATCAGCCGGTCCGCTTCAGCGGCATTTCCGGCATTCTGTTTGGTCATGGAAGCCAGTTCATCCAGAGAAGATGATGTTTCTTCTATGGCGGCTGCCTGCTGTGAGGCTGCGTCTGACAGTGTTTGAGACATATCTGTCGACTGGCTTACCATATCGCCGAGTTTCTGCTTCATTGAATTGACCGATTGGGCCAGTTCTCCTATTTCATCCCTTGAGATCAGGGTTATTTCCTCGGTAAGGTCTCCTTCGGCAACCTTTTTTATTACCTTTATCAGCTCTTTAATTGGATTTGTTATTATTTTAGCCATATAAATTCCGACAACCAGTGAAAGAAAAATCGCCGCAGCCATCACAATAATCAAGACGGTTTTTACCAGCCGGGAACTTGCCGCTGAAGCGGCATACTGATCTTTGCTCAGCCTGTTCTCCAATTCCAGTAAGTTTTTAACATTTGCACTTACAATCTGAAATTTATCATCCACTGAACCCATGAAAACAGTGGCTGTATTCAAATCGGCCATAGACATATCGATAGCATCCAACGCCACTTTTTTATATTCCAACATGTTCGGCAGAGTCTCCCGAAAGAGTTTCTGCTCCTCGGCGGAAAGTGTTTTTGATCCTGCGACTTTTTGAAAATATTCCACTTCCTGATTAATAATTTTTATTTGTTCGTTTCGCAACTGATCGATTTTTTTCTCATCATACTCGGCATGAGACCAGTTGATGACCTTATATATATTAAAATTGATCTCGGTCAGGGTATTAAGAATTCCGGAAGCATCCTGATAACCTTTGAATCGCTGGTTAAAAAAAGTATCCATAGACCCCTGCTGAATCAATATTCCGCGATATGACACCACCCCGAGTATTATCAGCAGCATCAAAACGAGCAGCGGGCCGGCCAGAGATTTATTCATCATTTTAAGATTACTCATGATCCTTTTCATAATCCCCTCTCTTACTCCCAAAAACAGATATAAGCGTTTATTGCCGAAGCTCCCCGTATCACTTAGGGGAGCTTCAATTAAGAATACGGATGCTTTTATTTATAAATACCGCAGCAGAAGATCATGTCATCAACCTTTTTAACAAAAGTTGACTTTTCATCCATCTTTTTTGTAACCGGGTTTGTCCATTTATAGTCCACCCAGCCTGATCCTTTTGATTTGCCCAGATCCACGCCTTCCTTGACAAACAGTTTGCCGTCCGCATCTTTTAACCCGCTGACATCTTTTCCGATAAGTTTCTGATTTGCCCCATGGGCTATAACCGTTCCGTTCAAATCCCAGACAAAGACATAAAATTCACCTTTTACAAACTGTCCGTCCGATTTACTTATCTCTGCCAGAGCCTTCTCTTTTCCATTTGCCTTGTAAAAGGCGATACTTTTTTCAATCAGTGCGGTAGCCTCATCAGCGTTCCCGCCGGCAAAAACCGGTGTAAACAGGCTCATTACGAAAAGCCCCGCAATCACGAACAATAATGATTTTTTCATTTTATTCTCCCTTCTTTTTTAATTAAAGTTAGTCCCTTTTTATCCCCTGTTTCCTGTATTAAATTTAATAGAAGTTCCTGCCCCGGATACTTTCAGATGATCAACCAACTTAATGATCTCTTCCAGGTCAAATCTCCATGATTTGCCGACTTTAAACCCCGGGATTTCGCCGGTTGCGGCAAGTTTATATATAGTTGAGTCAGTTAATTTCAGGAATTGCCCCACTTCTTTTGCTGTAACTATATTTGTCATGATTTTTCCTTGAAACGGTTTTTCCTTTTTACCGAAAGATCTACATCCGTATATACTTATGCATAAAACTTTCTTTATCTCTTCCCCTTAACAGGCTTTCAGTTTCATTATCGGCAAAAGGGTTAAAAAGCTTTAATTGGAATAACAGGCCTGTTTACTATTAATCGGATTCTATTGGAGCAAAAGGAGCAGATGGGATATTATATGAATACAGATCAGATTTGTTGAAGCGTCTGCATAGCTTCAATTCTCGTGAAGTTTTCCCCGTGAAAGAGAGAGGAATATTCCTCCTGTGCAGAGCACGGAGAAAATTATGAGGGCCAGCCGGAAGCTTGTTACGAAAACAGGATGGTACTGGTTCGTTATCTGGACACGTCCGATTAACATTGCAAATATGAGAGTTACAATCCCCATGCTCAACATCTGTCCGAGAAGACGCATTGTGCCGACCGATCCCGAGGCTATACCGTAGAATCTTTTTTCAACACTCCCCATTATCGCATTCATGTTTGGGGAAGAAAAAAGGGCAAACCCGAATCCAAGAAGCATCAGGCAGGCCGCAATCGTCACAAGGCCGGTGTTTTCTCTCATCATCGAAAGCAGTATGAGCCCGCAGGCCGTTATTGCCATGCCGATTGATGCTATGATGCGCGGTTCGATTCTGTCCGAAAGTCTTCCTGCAACAGGTGAAAAAAGCGTCATCATTACCGGCTGAGCCATGAGCACCATTCCAGCGTCTTGCGGTGAGAGTCCTTTTATATATTGAAGAAAAAGGCTTGTAAGGAATGTCACGGAAAAAGTCGCGCTGTAATTTATAAGGGCTGCGAAACATGAAAAGGCAAAGACCCTGTTTGTTCCGAACAGATTCACGTCAAAGACGGGGTATCTGATTTTTCTTTCCAGTTTAAAGAAAAGGAAAAGCCCTGAGAAGCCTGATATGATTAAAAGAGAGCCGGACAAGTCAGGAAGGAGTGTAACCCCGCACATCAGGGCGATAAGCGAAATGCCGTATATTACCGAGCCTCCGACATCGAATTTTTCGCCTTTTGCATCGGCCCATTCCCCTTTCAATTTAAAAAGAATGAGAAGTATTATTATGATTCCAAGCGGGATGTTGACAATAAAGATACTTCTCCACGTAAAATGCTGTGTGAGTAAGCCTCCAAAAAAAGGACCGCATGAGAGACCGGAATAGACTGCGGCGACGGTTATGCCTAGAGCCTTACCCCTTTCTTCGGCAGGAAAAACGGAACTGATTATGGCAATCCCGGTAGCAAAAATCATGGCGCTCCCGAGACCCTGAATAACTCTGGAAAATATGAGCATCCCGGCTGAGCCTGAGAATGCGGCGAAAAACGATGAAAGCGTGAAGATTATTATGCCGTACCGGAATATCCTCTTCCTCCCGTAAATATCACCGAGTTTTCCGAACGGCACGAGGAATATGGCGGCGGATAAAAGGTATGAAGTCGCTATCCAGCTTAAAAGAAGGGCATTGATCGCAAACTCCCGTTCAATTGAAGGAAGAGCTACGTTCACGGAGGATATGGTAAAAGGCGTGAGAAAAGAGCTTGATGCCGCAACTATCAATGCAGAAATTTTTGAGGGGCTTTCAGAATCCGCATTTTTCATGGCATGTATCTTGTATTACAGGTTCGCGGTATCAACTCTATTTACCACACTCTTTACAGCGCCCGTCAGGGCCGATTACTCCTATGCAGTTTCCGTCCGGACACAATCTGCGGTTTTCCCATTCCGGATCGGATTCAGGATCCGAATTGCCGCCGGATCGGACAGCGTCGGAGGTTTCTGCCGTACTGCCGGCGGCTTCCTCCGGATTGCCGGAGGGTTTCCCGCATTCTTTACAGCGTCCGTCAGGGCCGATTACTCCTACGCAGTTTCCGTCCGGACACAATCTGCGGTTTTCCCATTCCGGATCGGGATCATTTTTTATATCATCTGTTTCCATATGCCTGATTCCCTTTGTGTCTTTTGCAGAATAAATTGATAAGCTCTCATTATATTTTTACGAGTTCGTCAATATATGCCGGTTTTGTAAAATTAATATTTTTTAGTGCAGACGAACATACATTAAAAAAGAGGCGGAGTCAAAGAACGACTTCTTACCGTTACGACAATCTTTAAAACCCTCTTATAATTAACATCATACTGCGCTGTTACCTGGAAAACCGGTTTCAAACAGAAAATCCCTCCCTGCCCGGAATTTAAAGCTTCAAATCTATATAGACAGATATCAGTAAAAAACAAAAGCAACCCTGTTAGACGATTAATTACCCATTGCCACCCGGCATGCTTATGTTTTAAGAACAGAATGTGAAAAGCCATTGATTATATATGGTAAAGAGTATCTGATGAGCCATATTCCATTTGACATCCTGACGGGTATCATATAATTTTTAAACTGTTGAATTAAGGCTGTTATAAATAAAATCCGTCCTTCCATCCGGCCGGCATCACTTGTGATCAGAGCGGAGCATTAGATGAACGACCAAGTCAGGACAAATGAGGAACTTCTCAAAGAGATTGCCTTCTTAAAGCTCAAAATTCAGGAACTGGAACACTCGGAATCAGAGTGCAAGCGGGCGGAAGAGGCGCTCCGTGAGAGCGAGAAGCGCTTCAGGGAGTTGGCTGAGCTGTTACCTGAAACCGTTTACGAGACGGACATACAGGGCACACTGACCTTTGTAAACCGTAATGCCTTCGATCGCTTCGGATATACCCGTAAGGATCTGGCAGATGGTTTGAATGCGCTGGAAATGGTTATTCCCGATGAGCGTGGCCGGGCATTGGAAAACTTACAAAGAAGTATGCGCGGGGAAAGTATTGAATCGAGCGAATACACCCTCTTGAGAAGGGATGGGAGTAGTTTTCCGGCCATGATTTATTCAACTTTAATTATCCGTGACGGCAGGCCTGCAGGTTTACGGGGATTAATTGTCGACATCACCAGTCAAAAACGCGTTGAGGCGGAACTGAGGGAGAGTGAAAAAATATATCGCAGTGTAATTGAGAATATTCAGGACGTATTCTACCGCTCCGACGCAAATGGACGGCTACTCATCGGCAGCCCTTCAGGTGCCGCAATGTTCGGATATGATTCGATAGACGAAATGATCGGCCTGCCCCTTGATCAAGTCTGGCCTGACCCGAAGGGGCGTCAGCAGCTTCTGGCTCAGATCAAGGCCAAAGGCGGAGTCAGGGATTTCGAAGCTGTGCTCAGGAAAAAGGACGGAACCGAATTCAATGCCTCCTTCACAACCCATTTCTATTATGATGAGAACGGCAATTTCCTCGGTACCGAGGGAATCATAAAGGATATCACCGAGCAAAAGCTGGCGGAGGAAGAGCTGAAAGCTTCTCTCTCCCTGCTCAGCGCCTCCCTGGAATCCACTGCGGATGGTATTTTGATTGTGGACAGGAAAGGAAAGATTGCAAGATGGAATCAGAAATTCGCAGATATGTGGAAAATCCCGGGAGAGGTTCTCACGAGCCGTGATGACGAAAAAGCGATAAACCATATACTTATGCAGCTTGCCGACCCGGAGCGGTTTGTAGAGAAAGTAAGGGAACTGTATCAACAACCGGATCAATCGAGTTTCGACCAGATCGAGTTTGTGGACGGGCGGCTTTTCGAGCGCTTTTCGCAACCGCAAAGAATTGAAGCAAATATTGTCGGCCGCGTCTGGTCATTCCGGGATATTACCGGACGCAAGAGGGCTGAAGAGGAAAAGGCGAAACTTGAAGAGCAGTACCGCCAGGCGCAGAAGATGGAGGCCATAGGCCAGCTCGCCGGAGGCGTTGCTCACGATTTCAACAACATGCTGAACATTATCCTCGGCTATTCCCAGATGGCGCTGATGAAAACCGACCCATCATCCCAGCTCAGTGCGAATCTTATGGAAATCATGAACGCTGCACGGCGTTCAGCTGACCTCGTACGGCAGCTCCTGGCATTTGCCCGAAAGCAAACCATTGCCCCAAAAGCGCTGGACCTGAATGATACCATATCCGGCATGCTCAATATGCTTCGGAAGCTGATCGGAGAAGATATCAACCTGATCTGGATGCCCGCTGCAAATCTGTGGCAGGTAAAAATGGACCCGGCTCAGATTGATCAGATTCTGGCCAACCTCGCGGTTAACGCCCGGGATTCGATCTCCGGCGTTGGAAAGATTACAATCGAGACCGGCAATGCTCAATTTGACAAGGAGTATTGCTCTCAAAACACAGATTTCGTTCCAGGACAGTATGTACTGCTATCGGTCAGTGACAATGGATGCGGGATGGACAAAGAGACCTGCGAGCAGATTTTCGAGCCATTTTTTACCACCAAGGAAGTGGGAAAAGGTACCGGCATGGGCCTTGCCACCGTGTATGGAATTGTGAAGCAGAACAGCGGTTTCATAAAGGTACAAAGCGAGCCGGGAAAGGGCACGACCTTCCGGATATACCTGCCCAGGCGAGAAGAAGAAGCGGGAACGGCAATCAATGAACCATGTATACATTCCGGGCCTCTCACCGGCACGGAAACGGTTCTGCTTGTCGAAGACAACGAAGCTCTTTTAAAAATGGGAAAAATGATGCTCGAAGAACTGGGTTACGGGGTGCTGACCGCCGGAACTCCGGACGAGGCGGTTAAACTGGTTGAACAATACGCTGGGGATATCCATCTGGTATTGACCGATGTGGTGATGCCCGGGATGAACGGCCGGGATCTGATGAATCGGCTCAGTCTCCTTCGGCCCGGTATTAAAGGCCTGTTCATGTCAGGCTACACCTCAAATGTTATCGCTCATCGGGGTATTCTCGACGAAGGCGTTTACTTCATTCAGAAGCCCTTTCACATGGAAGTACTCGCATCAAGGATAAGGGACGCGCTGCTTGCAACAGATAGTTCCCACGTCAATTCCGATCCGAAGGTTGAGAATAAAGGCAGGTGAAATATGGAAAAGAATATAACCGGCATGATTGAAATTATGCAGGGAGATATCACAAAACTTGATGTTGATGCGATTGTCAATGCCGCCAACCGTTCTCTCCTGGGCGGGGGCGGAGTTGACGG
>JAUPLM010000220.1 GCA_030836965.1 Thermodesulfobacteriota bacterium
CTGTATTTTACTGCCGGCGGTCTGCTTTGCCGTCCGGATCAAGGATCTGGCTTCGGTAAAAGGCGTCAGAACAAATCAGCTTTTCGGATATGGTCTCGTAATCGGCCTCAACGGAAGCGGGGATAAGGGCGGCACGGGTTTTACGGTTCAGGCGCTTGCGAACATGATGGAAAAAATTGGAATACATGTCAGTCCACAGGATGTGAAAGTCAGCAATGTCGCCGCGGTAATGGTGAGCGCTTCGCTTCCACCTTTTGCGCGGATAGGAAAGAATATGGATGTCATAGTATCCTCGGTTGGAGATGCTAAAAGCCTCCAGGGCGGTACTCTGCTGCTTACCGCTCTGAAGGGTGTTGACGGTAAGGTGTATGCGCTGGCTCAGGGCCCTATCGCGGTAGGTGGATTCGGCGTAGGGGGGGATTCGGGTGGCGGTGTGACGAAAAATCATCCGACAGTGGGAAGAATAAGCAACGGGGCCACGGTTGAAAAAGAGATCGTTCTTTCGCTTGAAAACAGGAAGGAACTTACTCTTATACTGGAAAATCCTGATTTCGTAACTGCTGCAAGGGTAGCCGAAGCAATCAGGTCTCAATTCGGGGCGGATCTTGCAAAACCGGTAGATTCCGGCACACTGCTGATCAGGATTCCTGAATCGTTTCAGGACGACGTGGTACTCATGCTGGCAAAACTGGGAGAACTGGATGTAACGCCTGATATGACCGCCAGAGTAGTAGTGAATGAGAAGACGGGAACAGTGGTTATAGGAGAGAATGTCGGAATCTCGACAGTCGCCATCGCCCACGGAAACCTCAGCATACAGATAAAAGAGTCGAAAGAAGTTTCGCAACCCCGACCTTTCGGAGTATCACGTGAAATAAGCAATTCCGCGCCGGTCCTGATGGCGAACGGAACGGTCGTAGCGCAGGGCGGCGCAACCGTTGTGACGCCGGACACCGATGTAAATGTCAATGAGGAAAAAGCAGGCCTTGTCCTGATGGAAAAGAAAAGAACGGTAGGAGAACTGGTGAGAGGGCTGAACGCGCTCGGTGTTACGCCAAGAGATCTCATTACAATACTCCAGACGATAAAAGCGGCCGGCGCTCTTCAGGCGGAACTGGAGATAATTTAACTATCCCGTTTATCGGGGCCAGGATGGTCGTAAATGATAAAGGATGCGGTAAAAGCGCCTGTTACGGCAAGTTTTCATGATAAAGTTTTCCAGAAGAAGATGAAAGAAACATGCGCCGATTTTGAATCGCTCTTCCTGTCGTATATGCTTAAGACCATGAGAGCAGGTATTTCACAGGCGGGGATGGGCGAAAAAAGTCATGAAAGCGGGCTGCTCTATTCGATGCTTGATGAAAAACTGAGCGAAGAGATTGCACAGAGCGGCGGAATAGGGCTTGCTGATGTGTTGTATGACCGGCTTATTGAGCAAAAACAGGTTGTAAACATCCGGAAACCAGGCGCCGGAACTGTTACACGGGATATTTGAAGTTCGAACACCGGACAACCGTAAGGATTGGGACTGATTGAAACTTATGGATATGGGTTTCAGGCGTAACGGCAGTCAGGCAAAGGTCACGATATGCCGGATATTAATGATAATGAGCCTGTCTGCCGATAATATATAGGGGAGGTTTAATCTGATGGGAAAATTGCCTGTTGATTACATAGATAGAAAACTGCACGAGAAGATATTTCTATATAATGAACTCCTGCAATGTTTTCACAGGGAAAAAATGGCGTTAATCAATATGGACCTTGATTCCTTGTGGAATATATCGAAGAACAAAGATGAACTCTGTGCCAGGATAGATTCCGTTCGTCTGGAGCTTTCTGCAAAAATTCATTCGGAATCCGGAATGCAGAATATGGCAAATGAGAAGCTGATCGAACTTGTTCCTGAAGAGGCGAAACCGCGGTTTCATGCACTTTTTATTACGCTTCGGAAGCTGAAAGCCGAAATAGGCGCCATACGGAAGGCGAATATGGATACGGCAGATTGTTCTCTTAAATTCCTCGATGAAATCATATTGATAATATCGGGTCAGATCCGGCAGGAATTCATATATAATGACAGGTGCGGGTTCGATAATACCGGCAGATACATGTTTTTAAGCAGGGAGGTCTGATAATGTCAAGCCTGGGACTGGTATTTGATATAGCCAAAGATGCTTTGTCCGCACAGCGTTACGGACTTGATGTAACTGCGCATAATATCGCCAATGTAAATACCCCCGGTTATTCTCGGCAGAATCCGGTTTATGAAGCTAAGCTTCCCGGTCCTTACAGCGGATTGCTGCTTGGCCGGGGTGTAGACACAGCTACGGTGCTGAGGACTTCCGATCAGTTCATAGAAAACCGGTTGATGCAGCAGCAGTCATCGCTTTTCTACTCCAAGGAAATGGAAAGCTATGTTAAAGTACTCGAAGGTATCTTCAGTGAAGATACGCAGACCAGTTTAAGCTCCCTGATGGCCGGTTTCTGGAATCTGTGGCAGGATATCGCAAATAATCCGTCAGGCTCTTCCGAACGCAGGGCCCTTTATGAATACAGCGCCCAGTTCTCAGATCAGCTGCATCTGCTCGATACCGAAATGAATCAGCTTGATACAGATTTAACCAATTCAATCAGCGCCGGGATAAGCAAAATTAACCAGATTACGGGTGAAATAGCTGAAATCAACAGACAAATACCCGGCATGGAAACAGGCAGCATTGCCAACGACCTGAGAGATAAGCGCAACGAACTGCTTTCGGAGCTGTCAGGATACATTGATACGAAATCATTTGAACAGGAGAACGGATCCCTGACCGTAATAACGGCCAGAGGATGCGTGCTTGTCAGCGGGAACAGCAGCTATGATTTATCTTTAGGGGGAGCAAACGGAGACAGTGTCTTCTGGCAGGGTTCCGACGGAAACAGTACGGATATAACGGGTTATATCGTGAAAGGGAAACTGGGCGGATGGCTTGATATGCGTGACCAGATCCTTCTTCAGTATAAACTTGATCTCGATGGTTTTGCTGAAGAATTCGCCTGGTCTGTGAACCAGCGGCACAGTCAGGGAATCGGCCTTACGGCTTTATCTGCGGCTGCAGGGACTTACGCAGCGACGAATACGGCGGAGGAGCTGGGCACGGTTGATTCCGGACTCAATGATCATGACAAGATCGCCGATGGGAGTGTCAACCTGTGGATTTATGACTCGACCGGAGCGGTGGTCGGTGGAGGAGCGACTACAATATCC
>JAUPLM010000221.1 GCA_030836965.1 Thermodesulfobacteriota bacterium
ACCGTCATAATGTATCGCCCTTGCAATCAGTTCCTGTCCCGTTCCGCTGGGACCGTGAATCAGGACTGTTATATCGGTATCAGCAACCTTTTCAATCAGGTTGTAAACATTCTGCATCGGATTGCTGGTTCCGATAATATTCGTTTGAGAATATCTTTTCTTAAGCTCCCTCTTTAGCCTGAGGTTTTCCTCTTCAAGGCTTTTGAATTTCAGCACCTTCTCGACAGATATGAGAAGCTCACTGGAAGATATCGGTTTAGTGATATAATCGAAAGCGCCCTTTTTAATCGCATCCACCGAACCCTTGATTGTTGCATATCCGGTAAGAATGACACACTTTGTCTTGGGAAATTTCTCCACTACATGGTTAAGCACTCCCATTCCGTCAACATCAGGCATCATAAGGTCGGTAAGTACAAGATCATACCGATTATTCTCAAGTTCGCTGATTCCCGACGCTCCGTTGGTAACGAAAGCAGCGTCATAACCATTATTCTTCAATACATTCACGATCAATTTGGCATCAAGAGGATCGTCGTCTATGACCAGAATATTTCCCATATCCCTCTTTCTCTTCTTTATGTCTGAAATCAATCACGCTCAATTTATTTGAGAATACAGGAATCGTAATACGGAATACGGAAGATAAACAACGGTATGGTTATTCCGGCTGATGTATTCTCATGCTTGGTTATGTCCTCTCCGGGCACGACTTTTAATTTCCTGATGGACACCGGTTGAATCCGTATATCATAATATCCGGCAAACGGCTACAGATAATCTCCGCGCCGGAACTTCAACACAGCGACATTGGCGGTAACCGAAAGCTCTCTCACGAACTGTCCGACCTCCCTGTCGCCGGAAGCTGTTCCGTCCGCCTTTAAACCTATAACTCCGATTTCATTTTCTATACGGGTCACAAGCGGTTCAATCTCTTTTAAGCTCTTATGAGGATTTTTCAATTCCCCGGCATAATCTTCCAGAAGATCCAGCACTTTAACGCTATGGTCGAGTAACTCCCTGTCCGGATTAACTGAAGAAGGCGCAGCGCGGTTCATTTCGGTTATTTTTCCGTTTAGAATCTCACCGAAACCGCCGTTTTTCCTTATCCCGTCAATTGATGCCGGCCTGATGTGTCCGGCCTGATCTATTTTTATATCCATAATCCACTCTCCTCAATTTTTGCATTCGGGACTGATCATATCGCAAAAGACATAAACCATGCTTGAATACAAAAAAATATATCAACCAAATAGCTTCTTAAGTTTCTGCTCGACTATCTCGGCAGTAAACGGTTTTACGATATAGCTGTTTACCCCGGCTTTGACGGCATCCATAATATTCTCCTTCTGGGCTTCGGCCGTCACCATAACGAACGGAATTCCTTTGAGCTGTTCATCCGCCCGTATCCTGCCGAGCAATTCTATCCCGGGCATTTCCGGCATGTTCCAGTCGCACATTATCAGGCCGAATTTATCATTCTGCAGCATCTTCAAAGCGCTCTTGCCGTCCTCGGCTTCAACTATGTCCGTAAAACCGATCTGCTTCAAGATATTTTTTACGATTCTCCTCATCGTGGCGAAATCATCAACAACAAGAACCTTCACATTTAAATCCATAACCAGTTAACCTCCATATATCATACAATTAAATAAGGCCATACAGTCTATAAGACGGAAGAAAGTATGTTTTACACTTTAAATTCTCGTACACTTGAATCCTCAAGGTATTGCCATCTCTTTCGCCCTATATATTTGCAAGAATACTGTCGATATCCGCCTGATCAAGACCCTGCCCCGCCTTCTGCGGACCTGCCAGCGCAAACACCTTTTCATTTACGACCCGCTCCAATTCCTCAGTGGAAATATCAGGGTTCTTCCCCTTTTCCGAAAGTTTTATTCCGAAATTGACCACCATCTTTTTCAGCTTTTCTTCCATCTCCTGAACAAGTATCATGATTTTTTTGATCCGCTGACCGGTTAAATCCTGAAAACTCATCTGAATAAAGATATCGGTTATCAATGCCGTGTTACTATGTCCGGTTGTTTCAATATAATCGAGCAGCGGCCTTATCTTTTCGAGGGTTTTCGCATCAATTTCGCCCTCCGTGAAAGCCCTCTTGTTTTCCGGCGCTTTCAGCTTTCCGGATTTAAGAAAGGCTGCGGTCTCTTCCATTTTTTTAGTCTGTTCCTGCAGTAAATCAAGGTTATCCATGATTTTGTTAGCCGCGTTTTCGGTGGTTTCGATAATACCCTCAAGCTGATCGGCCGCTTCCGGAATATATTTTGTCGCAAGATCATTAAGTTCAGGATGTACTTTATTCTTTATATCCCGCCTGAATTCAATCACCAGTAAAGCCAGTTCCTTGACCGCTCCCGTCATTTCATAAGCAATCTCCTTGAAAAACTGTTCATCTTCATACAAGTTGCTGGACGTCACCTGTTTTATAAAACGGACTACCTCCTCTACCTCTTTTTCCGTGAGCTTGCCGTTAACAATGTTTATGAGTTTATCTTTCAATCGTCCCGACATTCCGTCATCCTTTTTTGTTATTTTTAACTTCTCATATTGTCAGGCTATTTCTCTTCAGCCTATCTCTCTCCGGCGATCATGCCCATTACCGTCGTTCCAATATTGCTCAATGAAACCACTTTTTCGGCCGCGCCTATTTTGACAGCTTCCTTCGGCATGCCAAAAACGACACAGCTCTTTTCATCCTGCGCCACAGTCCGCGCGCCCGCCTCTCTCATTTTCAGCAGTCCCTTCGCTCCGTCCGCTCCCATCCCAGTCATTATCACACCCGCAGCATTACTTCCTGCATAATCGGCCACGGAATAAAACAGGACATCGACGGATGGACGCTGATGATGCACCATCGGACCGGTTTTAACCTGCACATAATACCTCGCACCGCTTTTTTTCAGAAGCATATGATAATTTCCCGGAGCTATGAGCGCCGTTCCGTTAACCAGGGAATCACCGTCAGCGGCCTCTTTTACGGTAATTGCGCTCATCTGGTTCAATCTTTCGGCAAACGCCGATGTAAAATGAGCCGGCATATGCTGGACTACAAGAATTCCGGGAGCATTCGGAGGCATTTCCGTCAGCACGACCTTCAATGCCTCCGTTCCGCCCGTGGAAGCGCCGATCGCAATTATCTTGTTGGTAGTTTCGGTCAGAGCCTTCGGCGGCATCTTCTCCTGCGTGTTAATTTCAGTATTTCCCGATGCGGCCGATTTCACCCTGATCCCGGCAACGGCCCTTATCTTGTCGATCAACTGCACGCTCATCTCACCGACGGAATACGCTCCGGAAGGTTTTGATATAACCTCAAGGGCTC
>JAUPLM010000222.1 GCA_030836965.1 Thermodesulfobacteriota bacterium
AGATCACCCTGACCCGGGTTCTGCGCAAGCCGCCTGTTCTTTTCAGCAAGCGCTTTCATAAATCCCAGAATCTCAAGTTTTGACGCATCCACGCTGGATGTGCGGCTGGTTTTAGTATTTGCATTGAGTTGCGCCTCAGGGTCCTCAACTATCCTGACAATAACGATATCGCCCACTTGTCTTGCCCGCCTGTCCGGATAAAGCGCGAGACCTTCGGTTTCCGACCACAACGATCCATCCGCTCTGCCGGGAGTCTGATAGGCGTACTCTCCGGGTTTTCCCGGAGCGCTGTTTCCCAAAGGCCTGCCTGCCTGCTCTCTATTGCCGGGAAAGGAGGCACAGCCGGTGAAAACGACAAGCATCATGCACAATGATATGATATTTCTTTTTTTCATTTTTCCTCAGAAATCAATCCTGACTGTTGAGCCGTCAATAATCTTCGCATATATATTTTTTTTGCTCATAAGATTCTGAACCTTTACCGATTCACCCAGTCCGCCTTTCTCGAGCATTTTCCCTGGAACAGTAATGCTTATTCCACCAATTTCGGCAAGTATCGTAACAATCTCTCCCCTGTTCACAACTGCGGTTTTTTTGAGCATCCATTCCTTGAGAGGATTATCCGCGATTACATCATTTTTAAGCATCAGCCCGGCCGCCTGCTTCATATCCGTCAGAGTATTCCGGTTCAGGCGTGTAACGCATTTTTTATTCAGGTACATATCCCCCTCTGCAATAATCTCTCCTTTTTTAAGATTGCGCGACGCACACACAACCGGGCCGTAAACGTCAACCCATCCTGAAAGCACTATCTTACTTCCGGTATGGTTTTCTCCGCCCGCCGAAGCGGCAAGACGCACATATCCATGGAGCTGATCTTCACGTCCCTTCCGGAGAGGCTCAAGGAATATCTCTCCGTCCGGAAGAGTCCCGTTCCCGGAAACCGCAAACCTCGACAGCACAACATCATCTTTTGCTTTCCCCAGATGGGAGCAGATATAACCTATATAGGCATCTCTCAACCTCTGCTCCTGAGATTTCAGGGCTGAGATGTTCCCGGCCGGCGCCGGTCCCGCCACATCGGAGGCTGCCGCTTCCGGATAGAAACCGGATGTGAACAGGATTGCCAGAAAAAGTATTGCAGGAGCCGATATTTTCACCGTGATTACCTCTTGATGTTGTTGGCTATCTGAAGCATATTATCAGCAGTCTGAATTGACTTGCTGGAAATCTCATAAGCCCTCTGGGCCATTATCATGGATACCATCTCCTCGACTACATCCACGTTCGACATCTCAACAAATCCCTGCGCAAGAGTGCCCATTCCATTCGATCCGGGCGTTCCGGCAATCGCTTCCCCGGAAGCATCGGACGGCCTGAAGAGGTTATGCCCCATGCTGAAAAGGCCGGCCGGATTCGGAAATGAATACAACTCTATCACACCGACAGCCGTTCCCTGGCCGGAAGGGTCAAAAGTGGTAAGCGTTCCCGATTTGTCGATCTTTATGGAAACAGTATCCGCCGGAATCGACATACCGGGCTGTAATTTGTCTCCCCCCGGAGTGCAAATATTTCCCTCGGAATCGAGCTTGAAATTACCGGCCCTGGTATACACCTCTTCCTCGTTGCTTATAACCTTGAAAAAACCTTTTCCTTCAATGGCCATATCAAGTTCATTCTGAGTCGCTTTAAAATCTCCCTGCATGAATATTTTCTGAACGCCTACCGGCATTGTTCCCATACCGATCTGCATACCGGTCGGGATCTGGTCGCCTCCCGAAGTTCTTGACCCGCCCTGGCTCAACGTCTGATACATAAGATCCTGAAAATCGGGTCTGCTCTTCTTGAATCCGGCAGTATTAACATTCGCGAGGTTGTTGGAAATAACATCGATCATCATTTGCTGGGCACCCATTCCGGATGCCGCCGACCACATTCCCCGAAGCATAATCTTCTCCTTTTTATTATTTACAATAAGTCAGGGTCATTGACCATTTTACTTACGATTTCATCCAAATTCTGAATCGCTTTCTGAACCGACTCAAACGCCCTGAATGATTCTATCATTTTAATCATCTCTTCCGTGGGGTTGACATTCGATTTTTCAATATAATTCTGACGAAGGTTCACTTTACCGGCAGGAATTACATCCTGATCCTTCCCTCCGTATACAAAATATGACCTTCCCTCTTTCCTGAGAAGCTTTATGTCCCTGAAATCGGCGATCATCAATTTCTCACCCGGAGCGCCGTTCTCGCTGATCTGCCCGTCCGGTCCTATGCTGATTTCACCGCCGTTCAGTCTTACAGGTCCGTTCTGCCCGAGTACCGCATCCCCGCTTTTATTGACAAGAACACCTTCATTGTTTATGCCCAATGCCCCGTCTCTTGAATATCTTATTCCGGCTTTTGTCTGTACCTTGAAAAATCCGGAACCGTCGAGAGCGATATCAAGCGGGTTGCCTGTATGGACAACCGGCCCGGGTGAAAAATCTATCGCTGTTTTATTCTTCATCGTCAGGGCCATTTCAAAAGATAAAGTATCCTGTTTAAACCCGTTCGAATTGACATTGGCAAGGTTGTTCGAAACGGCATCAAACCGGAGTTGCTGGGTCAAAGAGCCTTCAATCAGATTATACATCCCTGAGATCAATTTTATTTCTCCTTCGTTTCAGCCAGAAAATTTTATATAAACCGTTTTACTAAACTTTATGTCCCTGCCGGTATTAAGAGCAATTATGATGCCAGGCCCGCCGGGACAGGAATATCAAATCAGATTATCATCTTTAACGGATGCAATAGGTTGATTTAACACGTAAGTTTCTATCACTTATTTCAGCCCGCTGTAATTCTGTTTTCCGGATACTTCCGTTGCCCGGGAAAATTTTTCCTACCTGGATATTTCTTTCCCGTTCAGGGAATAAACAAAAACGAGTATTTCCGCCACCACGATATATAATTCCGGGGGAATGAGACTGTCGAGTTCAAGCCTGCACAACATATCGGCAAGATCAGGATTATTGTACACATGGATATTATGCTCTTTTGCTATACCGATAATCCGTTCGGCTGTCTCTCCCCTCCCGGCCGCTATAACCCGCGGCGCACTCTCCAGCCCGGGCTGATATCTCAAAGCCACGGCCTTGTTTTGCTTATAAGATTCGTCCATCTAAGCCACCGTGTCGATACTGTTTTCAGACATTTGAACCATTTCAAGGATAAGCGGCCTTTTGATCTCATCCGGACATTTAAGGACGCACTCTATGCAATTTACCGAAAGCCCCTGGGCATTCAGACTTTCAATAAACCGGGGAACCTCATCTTCGATTACTTTCCGGGTTTTCCCGGTCGCAGCATGAAATGTGCCGTCAACTTTTTTTTCATTTACTGAAAAATCAGCCCGGACGGGACCGAGTTCCGTTAACTCTACCAGAAGGGATATTCTGAACGGTTGTTTATCTCCCGAATTTTTTTCCGATGTTTCGCTGTCCTGCCGGGGCAACCGCAGCCGAAGCTGGAACACCATAAAATGGCCCTCCGGTTGCCGGACGGGAAGAGGAATGAATATATCACGGCCTTCATTTGAACCCGTAAGGTTCATGCTTCTGAGGTTTTCAAACGCTTCTGACAGCCGCTCGCCGGCAGCTTTTCCGTCTCCTGAATATTTTCCCGTATCAACCGTTTCATGTACCGATTCCCACAGGTTTTCATCAAGCACCGAAAGCATTACGGGAAGATCGGGAAGATCAGGCCCGGCGTATTCAATTCCGAGAGTTTTTAAAACAGGAACCGGAATCAGTTCTTTTACCTTCAGATCAAGTATATCTCCTGTTTTCAGAAGAACGCCGGTCCGTGCGGTATACTCTTTCCCGTTTATCAGAACGACAGCGGTTCTTTGATCGACGATCCGCAGAACTCTTCCTTTAACTGTTTCGCTCCGGATCAATTCTCCCGTCTCTTTCGATTCTTTCGGTTTACCGCGGGAAAGAGCTGAGTTTGCTGACAGTGAATTGAATTTTCCGATCAAGACGGGCTCCCGGTAATGTTATGCGGATTTCCTTTTTTTGTTCAAATCGATCAGGAGTTTTACTTCACCCTTCGGGATTAAAAGCCTGTTCGCTATCTCCTCGGCTTTGCAGCCCTTTTTGGTGAGATCAAATATCTCCTTCCGGCGGGATAGAGCCGATCCTGAACGATTACCGGTTTCCGTACCGGAGGCGGCTTCATAACCGAGCAGCACATCAGCCCTCTGTATGATGATATTAAGTCCGGCAATCCGCTTGTCGAGTTGCGTATTAAGCTGCCTGATCAGGTCCTGTTTCACACGAACATCTTTATGGAACTCTCTTACGACTTTGTCGGCATCGGAAAGCAGGGATTCATAGATTTTGACCCCGCGTTGGAATATTTCAGTTTTCGGCATCAACCTGATTTTCCTCATCAGTAAAACACAGGTAATGACCATGACTACATCGATTGATATCAAAACCATAATCAGATACTTCAGATCATAAAAATGCATAATTACACCACAATATCTAT
Source organism: Thermodesulfobacteriota bacterium (assembly GCA_030836965.1). GTDB lineage: Bacteria > Desulfobacterota > Desulfobacteria > Desulfobacterales > RPRI01 > RPRI01. Next base: position 4,542 of record JAUPLM010000222.1, read on the forward strand.
AAGTTGACCGCTGCCATCCTCAGCCTCATCCTCTGTCCGGACTATCAAGGAGTCTTCCTTTTTGCGTTCATTCCTGTTTTCTTTTCTCTTTTCATTTGCGACATCTATCTGGCTGCCCGATGAAGGCTTCCGCACTTCTTCCTTCTCTTTTTTTTTCTTTATACCCGCATGCTGAACTACATACTGCTGGTTTAATTCAAGGCTC
>JAUPLM010000223.1 GCA_030836965.1 Thermodesulfobacteriota bacterium
ATCCGAGCTTGAAGAAGCCAACGCGAAACTTCGCCGGGCCTTTGAAGGAGCTATTCAAACCCTTACTATATCCTCCGAGATAAGAGATCCTTATACAGCCGGCCATCAGAGGCGGGTGACAGATCTTGCTGTCGCAATTGCAAAGGAGATGAACCAGCCGGAAAATGTAGTTGCGGCAATAAGAATGGCTGGCCTTATTCATGATATAGGCAAGCTCGCGGTGCCCGCTGAAATTCTGAGCAAACCCTCAAAGATCAACGATCTTGAATTCCAGCTGGTCAAAACTCATCCCGAAATCGGATATGACATATTAAAAAATATAGATTTCCCCTGGCCCGTTGCGGAGATCGTGCTTCAGCATCACGAAAGAATAAACGGTTCCGGATATCCGAGAAAACTTAAAAAGCCGGATATTATCATCGAGGCAAGAATTATCAATGTCGCGGATGTTGTTGAGGCAATGGCATCTTACAGGTCTTACAGACCTTCCCTCGGGATAGAAAAAGCTCTTGATCAGATATCAAAAAACAGGGGCATTCTGTATGATGATGAAGTTGTTGATGCATGCCTTACACTTTTTGGTGAGAAGGGATTTAAATTCAGGTAAAAAGCACTAAAATGTTTCTGTAAAGTGATTTATGATCGAAGAGACCGGTCTTCCGAACAGAAGATCAAGCAGATCGGAATCAATCCGGCCTTTTTCAACAACAAGCTCCCGTACGGTTTTATCGTATTCGATAATCTCAGCAACTTTTTGATATAAACCCCTCTTTTTCGTATTTCCCGGTTCATCAGCCAGTTTTTTTATCTCTCTGTATGAGCATCTATTATCATGCTCAACGATAAGCTCCCAAAGCCCTCCGACTGAACCCATGATTTCTTTTCTTGTAAGCAGATTTTTACCGAAAACCCGCTCTATTACAGATGTATCCCGGCAATTAAGAAGTTTGCATTCAAGCGGCCGGTATTCATACACCGCGCATCTTTTTTCAGTTTCATCATAAAAAAAACAGGTCCAGCCGGTTTTCTGTCCCTTGATCTTTATTATATCAGAAGGCGCGTAGACCACCCTTTCAGTTATGTTATCCCGGACAGGCTCTCCTTCCCTTATCGTATAGAAATATTTTGCCGGGATGTATCCGTCTTCTATCAGCGCCCTGTCTTCAATATGAAAAGACGGGCCTCCTTTTTTACAGCATGTCCCGCATCTTTTACATTCTGTTGAGTTCATGATCCAATGGCTCGTATTTAGTACATCGTACTTCGCACTTCGATATTCGATCTATATTCTTCGAGTCTTCGTGTTCTTGTGTGATTCTTTCGATATTCTATATTCGATATTCGATGTTCGGCTTATGCTTTTTTCCTTCCCGTCCTAGCAAGAAGCATCAGCGAGAGAACGGAAGAGACGACAAAGCAGGCGCTCATCGCATAAAATACCGATTCAAGGCCGTAATGATCCGCAAGATATCCGGAAACCGCGGCTGCCGTAGACCCTATACCGAAAGTCACAAAAAAGTGTATTCCGTAACCTATTCCGTGGCGGTGTCTCGGAAGATAATTGGAGAGCAGAAAATTTTGCATGGGCTGGGTTGAAAAGTAAAAAAACGCATAAAAAACAGCCGAAGCAATCAAAACAAAACCGGAACTCTTTGCCATTATAAACACAAAAAAAGTACCGGCTATTACGGCGCAGGAATATATGATTTCGGGCCTGAAACGGTCTGTAAGACGTCCGCCGATGTATTGACCCAGCGCGCCCGAAACAAGCGCCAGGGTTGCAACCGTCCCGCCGAGAGTCACTTTGCTTAATGTAATAAATCCAAAATGAATCTTTTCACCCATGTATGCCGGAAGAAAGGTCATTATCCCTTTATATGTCAGCCCGAGAGCTGCTGCGGAAGAATAGAAGAGAATCAGGTTGATATATGATATTCCGTTTGAGGATTTTTTATCCGTATCAGGGCATTCGGCCGCAAAAACGGATTTTGCGGGAACCGAAAAAGAATAAATACCGGCGGCAATACCCATCATGCCGAAAATTACATGAGGAGCTTTCCAACCCATATTTGATCCGAGCCATGCGGCAAGCAGGGGAACGGAAGCTACTCCGAGGCTCCCGGCTATGCCGTGGATTCCGAACGCGTTCCCTTTTTCACGAACAGACTGGCTTATGAGAGTATTTGCAGCCGGATGATACATGCTGCAAAAGAGCCCTATAAAACCCATTATGATTCCGTAGGCAAAGATGGAAGGAATAAAAAAAACAATAGTTGAAAGCAGTCCGGAACCCAGAAGAAAGAAGGTTACAAGGCGGCGCGGACCTAATTTATCGGCCAGAAAACCGGCAGGAAGCGATCCGATCCCGAAAGCATATGAAAAAACCGACACAATTACTCCAAGATGGAAATAATCGGTGCCGAATTCGACTATCAATAAAGGTATCAGGGGCGGCAGCACTCCTTCAAACAAATGAACAAGGCTGTGGGATGCCGTCGTCAACCCCATTATCTTTTTTTCATCTCGATTCATCATGTTGAGTTCCTGAATTCGAATATGGTCTCTGGTTTCTGGTTTATGGTTTGTGGTTCGACGTCCGATATTCGATATTCGATGTACGATGTTCGATATTCGATGTTCGTTCTTCCGCCTCTCGCCTAATAAATTTCCGGTCTCCTGTTCGGGAGGAAATAACGCATCTTATGATCGCGCACCTTTTCCAGCTC
>JAUPLM010000224.1 GCA_030836965.1 Thermodesulfobacteriota bacterium
AACGGCTTCTAAGGGTTTAACTTGTTCTTGAAAATTTCATAACTCAAAAGTATTTCAAGTGCGTGCAATACCTGATTGTCCGACTGGAGTCCTTCGCTTGTGAGGGGGCCGAGTCTGTAATCCGGTTCGCGCACTTTTATTTTTTTCACAGGGGCTTTTTTATCTTTGTCTGTTTTTGCGCCTGCCCCCGGGTCTTTATCTTTTTTCTTTTCATCGGGCGTTGAATCAAGATGATTTGTTAAATCTTTTTCCTTAATCATGCCCTCATCATCATAATTGCTTTCATCGCCTGCAGTCTTATGCCTTAATACAATATCCGGCTCAATGCCCTTTGCCTGTATGGATCTTCCGCTCGGCGTATAATATCTTGCAATTGTCAGCTTCAGGGCATACCCGTCCCGTAATGTTTCAACACTTTGAACAGATCCTTTTCCGAAAGATGTTGTACCCACGATAAGAGCTCTTTTATGATCCTGGAGTGCTCCTGCGACAATTTCTGCTGCGCTCGCGCTTCCGCCGTTAATAAGAACTACCATGGGGTAAGTTCTTTTCACCTTATCCGGATGAGCGTTATAAATCTTCGAATTTTTTTTATGACGTCCTTCTATCGAGAGGATTTTTCCTTCTTCTATAAATACGTCTGAAATTTTGACCGCCTGATTTAAAAGGCCTCCTCCATTGTCGCGAAGGTCAAGTATAAGCCCTTTAAGTGGAGCGGTGCCGGTGCCCGATTCAAATTTATCTAGTGCCTTAATCAAATCATCCGTCGTATTTCCGGTAAAATTTGTTATCCATATATATCCGTAGCCGGGTTTTATGGAGACAGCTTTTATGCTTTCAACGGGAATTATATCCCTTACAAGAGTAAATTCAATAGGTTCGGTCGCTCCTTCTCTTGCAATAGTCACCACAACAGTAGTTCCCTTCGGACCTCTCATTTTGCTTACAGCGTCTCTCAGATCCTTTGGTGTTACTCCGCCTATCCGGATAATTTTGTCTTTTGCTTTTATACCGGCTTTAAAAGCCGGGGTTCCTTCGATAGGAGATATAACCGTAATGAAATTATTCTGCATTGTTATATGTATTCCGATACCGGGAAATTCTCCTTCTGAATCTATTTGCAGATCTTCGAATGCTTCGGGAGGAAGCAGCGAAGAATGCGGATCCAGTCCATGAACCATCCCTTGGATGGCTTTTTGTATGAGATCTTTGGTGTCGACCGGATCAACATAATTATTTTCGATTATTTCAATTACATCGCTGAATATTTTGAGGCCTTTATAGGTTTCTTCCCCGCTGGCCGAAAGATCACGGTAAAAACCTGCTCCTGCAGTTAAAAAAGCAGCAGCAAGTATAACCGTCATCCAAAGTTTTATATGATGGTTTTTCTTCTGGTTCATTTTCTCTCCTTCTGTACTTTCTTAGGAGTCGTTACGAAATAACTGTTACTTTCCGGATTATTTCGTTACGGCTTCTTATATCGTTCTCACCATATACATGGCGAATATATTTTTTTACGACGGCTTAAACCATTCTACCGGATCAACCGGTTTTCCGTGGTGACGCATTTCAAAATACAGTCCTGGCCCGGATAAGGAACCGGCGTCCCCTGCTGTGGCTATTACTTCTTCGGTTTCCACCAGATCGCCCTTTGATTTAAAATTTTCTTCGAGATGGGCATATACAGTGTAATAACTTTCACCATGATCAATAATGATCATGTTACCATAACCTTTAAACCAGCCGGAATAAATAATTTTCCCGGCTACAACCGATTTAATCGGTTCACCTCTTTCGGCTGCGATATCGATACCGCTTCTGAAATTGGCGACATTATATTTCGGATCGCTATAAGCACCGAAATGAGAGATTATCTTACCTTTAACAGGCTGGATAAGCAACCCTTTTAATGAATCGAGCCCTTTTAGGGAAGCCCTGTCAGGGTGATCCGTTTTATCTGTTTCCGTGTATAAAGATTTTATGACATTATCAAGAGTCCTTGCAGCTTCTTCCAGAGATTTGATAGCGGCAATTTCCAGAGATTTCTTGCTCCGGATCTCCTCAAGAAGTCTGTTTCGCTTTTCTCTTTCTACATTGATGTTCCGAATCTGCTTTTCAAGATTCTGTTCCCCGGACTGTTGTTTTGCCTGCCTGGCATTCAGATTGCTCTGTAATTGATCAAGGCGGTTCCTGTTTTCAAACAGTTTGTCTATCGCTTTTTTGTCGTAATTCAAAATCAGTTCGAGATACTTTTTACGCTGAAAAAATTCGTCTACCGAATCAACTGATGCAAGCAGATGCATTCTGCCGAGCCAGTTCAGCTTATAAAGCGCGACAAGCCGTTTTGAGACATAGTGTTCCAGGTTTTCTATTTCCTTTGCAGCTGCCTTTGATTCATTGTTAATAGTTTCAATCTGCCTGTTTATAACTGAAAGTTCATTTCTTAATACGGAAATGTTTTTTCTGATGCTGTTGATTGCGATATCCTGGTCATTCAGGCTGTTTATAACCAGATATTCTTTTTTTGTAATTTTTACGATCTCCGCCTTGCTTTGTTCGATTTTGTTGCTGATTTTTTTTGCTTCCTGCTGCAGGTGATCGATATCACGGGATGGTTTTATGTCTATTTTCTTTTCGGATGGCGGTTTTGTAACCGGACTCGAAATACGAACATAACTGCTTTTATTTCGTATATAACCGACATGGCCTTCATGCGACACTTTCAGCCATCCGTCAATATGCTTGATTACAACTACCTTTTGACCTTTAGCAAGAATCTTTATAATGGGTTGATTCCTATCGGGCCCTTTGCGCATATGTATATTGCCGGAAACCACTATTCCTG
>JAUPLM010000225.1 GCA_030836965.1 Thermodesulfobacteriota bacterium
AAAAATCTATAGACCACTTATTTTATAAGAACCTCGCGGGCAACGATCCTGCCGGTTTCGGTTAAAAACGATTTATCTATAATTGCTGCCGTTTTATCTTTATCAATAGGATTATCTTTCATGTTCTCTTCGATATTTACGATCATGTCGGAATCATAAACGACTTTGAAATTTACATTGTCATCAGGCTTCGGATGATGATGATGACTTACGATATCGCATACCTCATCTATCAGTTTCTCTTTTGCGCCGAGCTTGATAAGTATTGCCCTTGCAATCGGAGGGCCTTCCGTTTCCTGGTATTTCGGAGCAGTGCTGTTGAATTTCCTTTCGGCTTCCTTAATTCCGATGTCATGAAGATATGCAGCCGCCAGGATCACCGCGAGATTGCCGCCTTCGGCTTTACCTATCCGCTCCGCGTACCGGGCAACTTTTGAAGCATGCCCGATACGCTTGAAATCGGACTTGAAATACCTTTTCATTTCGACAGCGACCCTGTCTTTCAACAAGTCTTCCTTTTTGGCAAGAAGCTCTTCCGGAAGGGTTCCGAGACATTGTTCGGCGTATTCGCAGTAAGACGCGCACCCGAAATCCATATTCGGATTTATGAATCTGTATCCGCAACTATTGCATTTCCGCGCGGTATCATCCTTGAAAAACTCGACGCTGCCGCCGCATTTCGGGCACTTCACATCAAAGATGGCTCCCTGCTTCCAGTAGCGGCTGTCCTGTCCCGGGCATTTCATAGCATCCTCCACAGTTCTTCTCCCTTCCGGGAGAAAGGGTTCCAGGGGTCGAGGATTCGAGGGTTCAAGTGAGCGAAGTTCTGAAAAAAATTATTCTTTAACTTGAACCCCTGACCCCTTGAATCCTTGAATCCTAATATAACAAATTATCCCAATATGGCCTTCAGGTCTTCATCAGGCGTCTTTATCGGCATTATGTTGAACTTATCAACCAGAACATTCAGCACATTCGGCGTGATAAATGCCGGAAGAGATGGCCCGAGCCTGATGTCTTTTATTCCAAGATAAAGAAGAGTCAGTAAAATTGCAACCGCCTTCTGTTCATACCAGGAGAGAACCATCGAAAGCGGAAGATCGTTCACTCCGCAGTTGAAAGCCTTTGAAAGAGCCACCGCGATCTGTATCGCGGAATAAGCGTCGTTACACTGCCCAACATCAAGAAGTCTGGGTATTCCGCCTATACCCCCGAGATCCTTGTCGAAGAAGCGGAACTTGCCGCAGGCAAGGGTCAGGACAACGCAGTCTTTCGGAACCTTTTCAACAAATTCTGTGTAGTAATTACGCCCCGGCTTTGCTCCGTCGCATCCGGCAACAAGGAAGAAGTGCCTTATAGCCTTGCTCTTAACGGCCTCAACTACCTGGCCCGCCACTCCCATTACCGCGTTCCGGGCAAAACCGACCATAACGGTTTTACCGTCGGTATCATTCTGGAAACCCGGCATGGAAAGCGCTTTGCTGATTACCGGAGCAAAATTCTTGTCCGAAATATGTGCCACATCCGGCCAGCCGACAAGGCCTGTCGTAAAGAGGTTGCTTTTGTAAATTTCTTTCGGCTTCTGAATGCAGTTCGTTGTCATCAGTATCGCGCCCGGAAATTCGGCAAATTCTTTAGCCTGATTCTGCCACGCCGTTCCGTAATGGCCGAAAAAATGCGCGTACTTTTTAAGGCCGGGATAACCGTGTGTCGGAAGCATCTCCCCGTGTGTATAGACGTTTATTCCCTTGCCTTCGGTCTGTTTCAATACTTCTTCAAGATCCTTCAGGTCATGCCCTGAAACAAGGATCGCCTTCCCTTTCTTTGCGTAAAGAGGAACCTTTGTCGGGACGGGGTGGCCATACGTGCCTGTATTTGCGGCATCAAGAATCTCCATAGCCCACAGGTTTGCTTCTCCGCATCTTAAAACAAGACCGGTAAGCTCGTCCGCTCCGAGATTTTTATTCAACCCGGCTGCCATCGCCTCGTAAATGAAATTGTAAATTTTTTCATCCGATTTGCCCAGAATCATCGCGTGATCCGCATAGGCGGCAACACCTTTTACTCCGTATGTCAATATATGCTGAAGCGACTGGATATCGGGGTTGACATCGGGATCGCTCTTTACGCCGACCTTTTCGCCCTGGGCGATAAGACCTTCGATCGTCTTTTCAGGCAGAAAGGAAGCCGCGCTTTCGGTAAAACCTGTTTTGATCCCGGCTTTTGCAAGTTTTTCCTTCAGCGAATCACGGTGTGCTACGCACTGATTGATAAGCTTCTGGAACCGCGCAGCGTCGAAATCCACATTCGTCAATGTCGAGAAAGCAGCCTCACAGGTAAACCTGTTTATCTCTTTATCTGTAACGCCTGCCTTGTAGCCTTCAAGAGCATACAGAGACAGCCCTCTGACCGCATAAACAAGAAGATCCTGCAGAGCGGCTACTTCCGGACTTTTTCCGCATACACCTATCTTGGAACACCCTTCCCCTTTTGACGTCTGTTCGCACTGATAACAAAACATGATTTATCCTCCTTTTTTATGATTGATATTGTTATTCTTATTTTTGATTTCATAAATATATTATTGAAACATCCTTTGCCTTGACTTAAGTCAAAAAAAAGACGATATTTTTTGCGTTTGGGGAAAAGGGTGAGGTTTTGACAGGTTTTCCTTTCACTGGAACCCTTGAACCCTTGAACCCTTGAATCCTTACAACATTGTCAATTAAGATAGATAAATAATGAAAAATATATTAGATATAATATCAGCCGTTCCGCTGTTTGAAGGCCTTCCGGATGAGCAGCTTCATGAGATAAAAAAGATTGCCGTAAGCAGGCGGTTCGGCAAGGGAGAAACCATCTTTTCAGAAGGCGATCCGGGCGACGGGTTTTATGTGATTGCCGAAGGTCATGTCAAAATCTACAAAGTCTCTTCGGAAGGCAAGGAACAGATACTTCACATATTCGGCATCGGTGAGCCTTTCGGCGAAGTCCCGGTATTTACAGGTCAGCCTTTTCCGGCAAATGCGGAAGCGATTGCAAAGAGCCTGCTTCTCTTTTTCCCAAGGGCTGATTTTGTTGAGCTTATCACCGGAAATCCTTCCCTTGCCCTGAATATGCTCGCCGTGCTTTCAATGAGGTTAAGGCAATTTACGGTTCAGATAGAGAACCTCTCCTTAAAAGAGGTTCCGGGCAGGTTGGCGTCATATCTGATATATCTTGCCGGAGAGCAGGATAGAGAGGATTCCGTCAGGCTGAATATTTCAAAAAATCAGCTTGCAAGTCTTCTCGGAACAATCCCTGAGACCCTGTCGCGTATATTTTCAAAGATGACTGATATGAAACTGATCGAGGTCGAGGGCCGGACCATCAGGCTGCTTGACCGATCTGGGCTTGTATCTCTGGCAGACCACGGCAAAAATCATACGGCTTCATAAAAAGTCATTCTGTCCGCCAAAGATCTATGGCGGATTGCGCTTCATCTTTCGTCATTGCAGTGTACTGATATGTACGCTTCATTCCTTCCGCCACCGAACTTTGGCGGACGACGCCTTGCATACCGAGCTTTTTACTTTGCCGTCTGAATTTGGCTTTTTAAGATTTTATCAAAACTTGATGTTCTTCAAAGGTCTCAGGATAGAAGAAATATTCATTTGTCCCCTTAACCTCTCGAATCCTTTTCTTCTCGCAACTTACTTTTTCAGCTTTCCAAGTTCTCCGCTCAACAGCCTTATATGCCCCATCTCTTCTTTAATTATCGTTCCGATCTTCTCTCTTCCGAAGTTTTCAGGCACCATGTCCTGCATGCCGAGGTAAAAAACAATCGAATCCTTTTCAGCCTCTATTGCCGATTTCAGGATCTCTCTCATGGATGAACCGGGAGACTCTTTTTCAAAAAAGACGCGTGTGTCGGCTAGAGCGCGAAGATAAAGAACGACTTCATTCTGCGGATCGAAGATCGTGGATGTTTTCTCTTTCGACGTAAGGGTTGCTCTTAAGGAATGAAAGAGCTTTTCGTGTTCATCTTCCATCACGGCAAGCTTTATCAGTAAAGCCTTGCCGGCGGGATCGGATATATCAGAGGCGGCTTTCCTGTAAAATTTGGCGCCGTTTCTTTCAAGCTGTTCCGCTATCTCAAACATCTCATCTGCATTGAAATCGTAACTCATCGTATAATTCATCCTTTCTATATTTTTATATAACTTACAATTATTGTTTTTCCGGACTACCGTTTTCACGGGAGTGACGGGATTTCAGACTTTTTATTAAACCATCAGATATGTAAAAATTCTGAATTATTATACCTCTCTTGTCAATATTAAAATGTGCCCATGCCTGAAATACCGTCCAGGCAGCCGGGTGACTCATAAGACACCTTGATCAACGAGTTGTCCGTACTGACAACATCCCTGATCCTGTATAGCTGAATCCCGGTTTCCTGCCTTGTGACAACAGGGAAACCATGCGGACCGTTGACATATTTCATCTGGCCTTTTGATTTCGTATAAGTAGAGACGAACTCATTGTGACCGGAAATTCTCGCGAACAATAAATCATCCGCAAGAGCTTGAAATGAAGCCGCCTGTTCAAAAATCCAGTTTGAAAACGCCTTGTCGATCTCAAACCCGATGCTGTTGCGGGCGCATGCGACGCTTGCAAGAATTGTGGTGCCTGTTCCCAAAAACGGGTCAAGAACCGTATCTTCATAAAGGGAATACATATTAATCAGGCGGCAGGCCAGTTCGAGAGGATAGGCGGCGCTTCTTTTGCGCAGATCCGGGTTTTTGAGTTCCTGTGATGCGCCTTTGAAATCCCATATATCCGAAAACCACTTGTTTCTTTCTTCCCAGAAGAATGAACTCCTCATTCTTGAAGACTTTTCAGATTCAGTCTTAAATTCCCTCTTTGTACCTTTCCGGAAGATAAGTATATATTCATGCTCAAGTGTAACATAAGCGCCGGCGGGCAGCATGCCTGAACCCATGAATTTATTCGGCGCATTAGTCTGTTTTCTCCAGATAATAACCGGCAGGCAGTCAAAACCGATTGCCTTGAAGGAGCTGATAATGCGGGAATGATTCGGATAGAGCTGAA
>JAUPLM010000226.1 GCA_030836965.1 Thermodesulfobacteriota bacterium
GTGAACCATAACAACGCCCCCTGATTGTCAATAAAGAAACACAGGCAGTGACGAAATAATGACTCCGTGGGCTTATATCCACTGGGGCTGTTCAGAACTAATGGGAACGGATATGCTGCCGTTGACGAAGTTTTATTCTGATCTTGCCAAACAGCGAAAACCGATTACCTTTACCAAATGTTTACTTAAATGTTATTCAAGGGCCTCCCGGATAATTCCATTATCCTTTTTATAATAGAAGAAGTCGATATTCCGGGCACAACGGAAATTCTCACGACTCTGCCGCCGGCCTCCCTGACAAAATCGGCCCCGACAATATTCTCTTCCGCCCAGTCGCCTCCCTTGACAAGAATATCTGGCACGATTTTTTTTATAAGATCCAATGGATCCGGCTCATCAAATAAAATGATATAATCGACGCTTGACAATCCTGAAAGCACCTCCGCTCTCTGCATCTGCGGAACAACCGGCCTCTTTTCGCCTTTTATAAGCCTGACCGATTTATCCGAATTGAGGCCGACTACAAGAATATCCCCCTCCGCCCTTGCGGCGGCAAGATATCTGACATGCCCGGCGTGCAGGATATCAAAGCATCCGTTCGTAAAAACAATGCGTTTACCGGATTTCTTCAGACGGCTTGCAATTCCTGCAATCTCGGTGTTCTTCAATAATTTGTCCATTCTTATTTATTTCCGTGTTTCAGGTTTATCGTTCACGGTCTCCGGTTGAAAATAAGTGATGAGTGTCAGGCCGCTCTCGCCAGTGTCAGCACATCAACACTCAGCGCACCGCCTTCAAAAAGCGCCTTTGCACATTCATCCGCTGTGGCTCCGGTAGTATAAACATCATCGACAAGGAGCACTCTCTTGCCTTCAACCGCCGAAACATCCTTCACTGTAAAAGCTCCCTTGATATTTTTCATTCTTTTGTCCCGTCCGAGGCCGGTTTGCGGTTCCGTATATCTTATTCTTTCCAGAAGATCCCTGCCTATCTTCAGGCCGACCGGCTCATGGATAAATTTTTCAGCCTGAATTGCCAGGTTTTTTACAAGGAGATACGCCTGATTAAAGCCCCGCTCCCTGAAGCGCTTAACGTGAAGCGGAACAGGAACAACAAGGTCAAAATCGTTTATATTCCAGTGCCGGATCAGGACTGAAAAAAGAAGCGTTTCAAGCGGCACCGCAAGCTGAAGTTTTCCCTTATACTTGAAAGAGTGTATAACTTCCATGAACGCCCGGTAATAAAGTCCGACTGCGCGGGCTTTACCGAAATGCTTCGGAAGATCAATGCACTTTCCGCAAAGATGATCTCCCCCTTCACGGCTTGTGAAAACAAATCCGCACACAGAGCAGACAGGGGATTCGGCAGGAAGAAAACCGCCGATGCAGTCCGGGCATATTAAATGGGCCATCACCTTTTCAAAGGTAATCTCATCCGGTTCTAACGATCCCGGAACACTATCATTTATATATGACAAACCGCTCTTTCCTGAAAATCGGAAAAAGGAACCGCACACGATACATTTTGAAGGGAAAACAGCCTCTTTAAATATTTCAGTCAGACGAATCCGAAACATTCATATCCCGCTTATTCTGTTAACGATTGCAACCGCAAACTCCGAGCATTTTACCTCTATCGCGCCTTTTATCTGGCGCGCGAGATCATAAGTGACGATTCCATCCCTGATGGTTGACTGCAACCCGGTTCGTATAAGTCCGGAGGCTTCCTTCCATCCCATGTAGTCGAGCATCATGGCGCCGGATAAAAGAAGCGAACCCGGATTCACCATGTCTTTCCCTGCGTACTTCGGGGCTGTTCCGTGAGTGGCTTCAAAAACGGCACAGGAATCTCCAATATTGGCGCCTGGCGCCATGCCAAGTCCCCCGACCTGGGCTGCGATAGCATCCGATAGATAGTCTCCGTTTAAGTTCGGAGCGGCAATTACACCGTATTCTTCGGGGCGCAGGATGACCTGCTGAAAAAGCATGTCGGCAATCCGGTCCTTTATAACTATTCTGCCTTCAGGCTTCTCTCCTTTATATTTATCAAAAAGCTCCTGCTCGGTTATTGTTTTATCTTTGAATTTTTCTTTTGCGACCTCGTAACCCCATTTCGAAAAAGCGCCCTCAGTGAATTTCATTATGTTACCCTTGTGCATGAGAGTTACGCTTGAAATACCGTTTTCAACGGCATATGCTATGGCGCTTGCCACCAGCCGTTTGCTGTTTTTCTCACTAATGGATTTTATACCGATACCGGCATCTGCAGGAAGGTAAATACCCATGTTGCTTTCCAGAAAATACCTTATTTTATCCGCCCCCTCGCTTCCTGATTCCCATTCGATTCCGGCATACACATCCTCCGTATTTTCCCGGAAAATTACCATATCGACTTTTTCCGGATTTTTCATGGGACTTGGAACAGCTTCGATATATTTTACAGGGCGGACACATGAAAAGAGATCAAGTTTCTGACGTAAAGAAACATTAACACTTCTTATCCCTTTACCCACCGGCGTAGTCATAGGACCTTTTATGGCAATAAAATGCTCTCTGATCGACTTCAGCGTCTCCTCGGGAAGCCACTTGCCTGTCTTCGAAAAAGCCTTTTCACCGGCCAGTATCTCCAGCCACTCGATTTTCCTCTTACCCTTATAAGCTTTTGCAACGGCGCCGTCCATGACCAGTCTTGACGCCTTCCAGATATCAGGACCGGTGCCATCCCCCTCGATATAAGGAATCACCGGGATGTCCGGAATATTAAGCGAACCATCATCATTAACAGTAATTTTTACTCCGACCATTTATATTTTTCCTCTCCTTGACCATATTCCGGTTCGTACTTGGTACTTCTAATATTGAACATCGTACCTCAAATTTCGGATATTTAATTGCACTTTTTTTATCGCCACCAAGGCACGAAGTCTCTAAGTATAATTTTTTTTTGTCTTTGTGCCTTTGTGGCTGATCTTTTAACCTGAACCCTTGCCCAACCGAATCCCCGACCCCTTTTTCAACAATTTCGCTGCCTGAACACTTCATACATAACCA
>JAUPLM010000227.1 GCA_030836965.1 Thermodesulfobacteriota bacterium
AGCCTCGAGGATTTCTGCCGCAACTGGCAAAAAATGCCGCCTTCTTATACCCTTAAGAAATCCCTCATAACAAAAGTCGCCGAAACAGCACGAATTCTTCATGAAAACGGGATGAACCATAGGGATCTTTACATTTGCCACTTTCTTCTTGAACTATCTTCCGGAATTGCCGGCAGCGGCAGCAGAAATCCTGAAATTCACCTGATAGACCTTCACCGTGTCCAGTTTCACCGTAAAACACCTTTACGCTGGAAAGTAAAAGATATAGCAGCTCTTTATTTTTCGAGCATGGATACAGGTCTGACAAACCGCGATCTTTTGCGGTTCATGAGAGTTTACCGGAACACGGATATCAAATCAGCCATGAAAGAAAAAAGATTCTGGGGCAAGGTCGAAAAACGCGGCAAAGCTTTCTACAGCGAATTCAAAAGAAAGTACCCGGATGCCGCTTTATGCTTTAACAAGGAAAGCTGACGGTATCCCATGCTTGCTTTTTAACCTGCCCCTGATTATATTAGGTATTGTTACGGCTTTCATGGATTTTAACGGGATCATTAATTTTCCCCACTTGATAAAAGAAAGGTTCTAATTCACAAAATGATCGGAATATCAAAACTATATTGCGGCACTGTCGAACCGTCGGATGCTCTTCGGTACAGTCGTTCTTCTTCACAGCTTCCGTCCCACCTTCTGCAGTTTTCATCGGATAAAAAACCTGTTGTCGTGTGGAATATCACAAGGCAATGCAACTTAAAATGCGTTCACTGTTACGCGCACGCGAAAAGCGCTCCCGTCGAGAACGAGCTTTCAACTTCGGAAGGAATAAAACTTATAGATGATCTTGCCGGTTTCGGCGTGCCTGTCCTCCTCTTTTCGGGCGGAGAACCAATGATGAGGAAAGACCTCCCCGAACTCGCGGGGTATGCCGTGAAAAAGGGCATGCGGGCGGTTATTTCTACAAACGGAACCCTGATAACGGAGCAGGCTGCAAAAACGCTCAAAGATATAGGCCTTTCATATGTCGGAATAAGCCTTGACGGCATGGAAGAGATAAACGACCGGTTCAGAGGAGTCAAAGGCGCATTTGAAGGAGCCATAAACGGCATAAGAAACTGCATGGCCGCCGGAATCAAGGTCGGATTGAGATTTACAGTCAACAAATACAATTTCAAAGAAATACCCGAAATATTCCGCCTTCTTGAAGAGATGGAAATTCCCCGTGTCTGTTTTTACCATCTTGTATACGCGGGCCGCGGTTCAAAGCTGGTTGAAGAGGATCTCTCCCACAAGGAGACAAGAGAAGCGGTCGATACGATAATCGACCATACCAAAAGACTCCACGATAAGGGACTGCAGAAAGAGGTCCTGACGGTTGATAACCACTCGGACGGACCATATCTTTATTTAAGGCTTTTGAAAGAAAACCCCGCACGGGCCGGGGAAGTTCTGGAACTGCTGAAGATGAACGAGGGTAATAATTCGGGAAGAGGCATAGGTTGCATAAGCTGGAACGGAGAGGTGCATGCCGACCAGTTCTGGCGTCATTACAGTTTCGGGAATGTGCGGGAACGCCCGTTTTCCGAAATATGGACCGACCTGTCAAATCCCCTGATGAAGCAGCTTAAGGAAAAAAAGAAGCATGTAACCGGCAGATGCGCCGGATGCCGGTGGCTCGATATCTGCGCAGGAAATTTCAGGGTTCGGGCCGAAGCAGTCACCGGAAATGTCTGGGCGCCCGACCCTGCATGTTACCTGACCGATGTGGAAATAAGCTGACAGCTCAATGCGGGAAAAAGAGGCAAAGAGACAGAGGCACAAAAACGTGAGGCGTAAGACGAAACATTTAATGCTTGTTTCAACCATAAAACCATAAACGGAGTTCTATATGCTGTTTCCGGACTACAGACCGAGGCGTTTGAGACAAAATGAGGCATTCCGAAGGCTGATACGTGAAACCTCGCTTTCTGTTGATGACCTTATTCTTCCCCTTTTTGCTGTCGGCGGCCGGGGAGTCAGGAATCCGATACAATCAATGCCGGGTCATTTTCAGCTTTCAATTGTAAATCTTGTTGAAACATGCGGGAAGGCATATAAACTGGGAATACCCGCCATCATGCTTTTCGGAATACCCGACAGGAAAGATCCGCTGGGGACAAGCGCCTACTCAAAGGACGGCATCGTCCAAAAAGCTGTAAAAGCAATAAAAAACAAGCTGCCCGAGCTTGCAGTAATAACGGATGTCTGCCTTTGCCAGTATACGGACCACGGCCATTGCGGAATCGTCAACGGGCACACGGTGGAGAACGATGCTACTCTCGAGCTTCTGGCTAAAACAGCCCTTTCTCATGCAAAGGCCGGAGCGGACATGGTGGCTCCTTCCGACATGATGGACGGGCGCGTCGCGGAGATCCGCAACATCCTTGATGAAAACAGCTTAAGCCATATCCCGGTCATGTCATATTCGGCAAAATACTGCTCGGCCTATTACGGCCCTTTCAGGAGCGCCGCCGACTCGGCTCCCAAATTCGGAGACCGCAGAACATACCAGATGGATCCGGCAAACGGGCTTGAGGCTATTCGCGAAGTAACCATGGATATAGAAGAAGGGGCCGATATAATAATGATAAAACCGGCCCTTCCCTACCTTGACATCATCTACCGCGTTCGCGAAGAGATAGATCTTCCCATAGCCGCATATAATGTAAGCGGAGAATTTTCTATGATAAAGGCCGCTGAAAAGTTGGGATGGATAGACGGGAAAAGGGTCATGATGGAGACCCTTACATCCATTAAAAGGGCAGGCGCCGACATGATAATCACCTATTTTGCAATTGAGGCTGCACAGGAGATCAAAAGGCAGGAGAGATGAACCACATACCTGAAACAGAAAACCAGAAACCTTCTTCCCTCCGTCTTGTTGCATGGGAAATAACCCGCAACTGTAACCTTTCATGCATTCACTGCCGGGCATCAGCCACAAAAGGCCCATATACCGGAGAGCTTGATACCGAGGCATCCTTAAGACTTCTCGACCAGATAGCGGATACCGGAAATCCGATCGTCATACTGACCGGCGGAGAGCCTCTTTTAAGGCCCGATATATTCGATATTGCCGCGTACGGCACGAAAAAGGGTTTAAGGATGGTAATGGCTCCGAACGGCACACTTATAAACGAATCAACCGCAAAGAAAATGGCCGATTCCGGAATCAAACGAATAAGCATAAGCATCGACGGTCCGACAAAAGAGAGTCACGACAGCTTCCGGGGAGTGGAAGGCGCATTTGAAGGAGCGCTTCGCGGCATTGCTTTTGCCAAAGAGGCAGGCATTGAATTTCAGATTAACACCACTATAACAAAGCTGAACTTAAAATATATTCCGGATATTCAGGACCTGGCCGTAAACCTCGGAGCAGTGGCGCACCACATATTTCTGCTTGTTCCGACAGGCCGCGGGAAATACATAATTGATCAGGAAATCTCCGCAGAAGAATACGAGGAGACCCTCAACTGGTTTTATGACCGGCGTGAAAGCATTCCTCTTCAGCTTAAGGCGACCTGCGCACCACATTATTACCGCATTCTGCGGCAAAGAGCCAGAGCCGACGGGAAATCGGTTTCATATGAATCCCACGGCCTTGACGCAGTCACAAGAGGATGTCTCGGCGGAACAGGCTTCTGTTTTATTTCTCATACAGGCATTGTACAACCCTGCGGATTTCTGCATATCGAATGCGGGGATGTGACAAAGAATTCTTTTAAAAAAATATGGAATTCATCCGATGTCTTTCTTTCTCTGAGAAATTATGATAAGCTTAAGGGCAAATGCGGAATCTGTGAATTCAAAAGAGTCTGCGGTGGCTGTCGGGCAAGAGCATTTGAGGCGACCGGTGATTATATGGCCGAAGAACCTCTCTGCAGTTATAAGCCTGCATCAGCAATAAGATGTGAAGCATAAGGCGTGAGGCACGAAGAGATATCGAATGTCGAAATCCGATGTCCGAAGTTCGGGGCCGGAAGCCGTAAGATGGCTGATAACATACTTTATACTTAACCCTGTTTACAACAGAAACCATAGACCGGAAACATCATACGAGGTGCGCCATGAAAATCAAGTCTCTCATGATACCTGACCCGATAACCATTACTGAAAAATCAACTATTTCAGAAGCAATAGAGATGATGAAGATAAATTCCATCCGCCACTTACCGGTTGTAGGAAAGAACATGACGCTCAAAGGTTTTGTGACTCTTGCCGATCTGAAGCAGGGTCTTATTCCTTCAATGATCGGAGGAGTATCCTTAAATGACCTGATGATAAAAAAACCCGTAACCGTTGACCCCGATGATGATGTGGAAATTGCAGCCCAG
>JAUPLM010000228.1 GCA_030836965.1 Thermodesulfobacteriota bacterium
AGCGGAACAAATCAGCTCTTTCTGAAAAGACCCCAGGTTACGATCATCATCGACAGTAACGGCTACAGAGTTGCCGGAGCAACTGTTGATCTTACGGAAAAGAACGAAAAGGGTGAATATATCCGGACAATCATCAAAACGGTGAATTCAGGCAGGTACAAGATGACCGTCGCAAAATATCTCCTGTAGAAGTATTGGTCTGAAGCCGACCGCGTCCCTTTCCGTTTATATCCCGCCGTTTGTAAAACTTTTGTAAAAATCCGAATACTTCTTTCATTTACGATCCATTTTACCTAAAATTCCCGCTGAGTATACACGGCAAACCCTTACGTAAGGGGAGCAAAACATGCATTACACAATATATGATACTCCTGTCATAAAATCTCTGATGCGATGGATTTCTCTGATCAGCCTCAAAATTACAGGGTGGCGCGCCGAAGGCCGGTTGCCGGACATCCCCAAGTTTGTTCTGATAGCAGCTCCCCATACTTCCAACTGGGATTTTCCGATAGGGGTATTCACGGCCTTTGCGCTTAAAGCCAGGATATACTGGATGGGAAAAGACTCCCTGTTCCGTCCTCCTTTTGGATTCTTTTTCAGATGGCTGGGAGGAATCCCGGTCGACCGCTCCAGATCCAATAACATAGTCGAACGGACTATCCGCCGGTTTAATAATGCTGAAAAGCTTATCGTGGCCATTCCGCCGTCCGGTACCCGCAAAAGAGTTCTGAAATGGAAAACAGGATTCTATTATATCGCGAGGGGCGCCGATGTGCCGATTGTTCTGGGATTTTTCAACTACGCTAAAAAGGTTGCCGGGTTCGGACCTGTTTATTTTCCCACGGGGGACATAGCAGAGGACATGAAACGTATAAGGGCATATTATGCCGGCATCAAGGGAAAGTACCGGATGGAAGAAGAACAGTTCTTCATAAATCCTACCTGTATCGGAAAGCTGCATTAATATTGTTCAACTTCCAACGCCTTTCAGCATGATCAGAAAAACCGGTTGAGTTCTCTGTCTCCCCTGCCGTGCAATACCGGCTCCTGATCGCGATTCTGGCGCCTTGCTTCATCCTGTACTCTCGGTGTCAGATAATTATGGAGCCCTTTTGCGGTTACCCGGCCGGACGCGTCACGCGCTTCCCCTCCTATTCCCCTGAGGAAATAGTAAGTGAACATTCCATGCCCTTTCTCTTCCAGCGTGCCTGTAATCTGCTCTTTTGAGGAGGCGGCAAATACAGTCAGTTTCTCGGAAGAGACGGGTTCGGTATCGACCTTCAAAACGAGAGGGCGCACTCCTTTGGCGAGGACTGAGCGCCCGCCCGCGCCTGAGAAGCAGGCATCCGTCGCGACAAATATTTCCCGCGCGGGCAGAGCCGCGAGCTGCTCGTAGAGGCGTTTTGTAGGATAGGCGGTGTCCTTTAGAAAAGACGGGTCGCCGTCCCAGGGCAGGAGATAAGCCTCGCCGGTTTCGGTATCCGGGGCTCCGTGACCGGAGAAATAGAAGAAGACGCGGCTGTTCGGTTTGATGTTCTTCGGGAGCCATGATTCCAGATATTTTTTCAGGGAGGAATAGCTGGCCTCCTGACCGGCAAGGTGGATGATGTTGCGGCGGGGATAACCCATGGCAAGCAGGTACTCCGTCATGGCCTGCGCGTCCCGCTCCGCGAAGTCGGCCTGAGGCACCCGTGAATAGCGTTCGATTCCCACGACGATCGCAAAAGATAGATCATCAGCCCTTCCCTTGAAGACAGGCCTGAGTATGTCGGGCAATGTCCTGGTTGCTGGAGTTGAAGCCAGAGCCGTGGCTTTTCCGGATTTGTTCAGGGCGAACTCCCGAAGCGGCCTGGATCCTCTGATGCCTCGTTCGATCTTGGACTGCATATCTTCGACGCATTCCTTCAATACGGCGTTTATGGAAAAGGGTCCGCGGAACGGGATTTCGGTCGCTCCGTGCACCCGGTCTATCTCCACATTCCCGGGACTTAAAAAAACAACGGTCTCTTCATATTTACATGAGTTCCGGGTCTGCTCATAAACATCAAGAACGGCCACGAGATCGACGCCGGCCGCCCATGCTTCGGAGATAGAGCCGGCATGAACTACATTGCCGAAGTTGCGCTGGAAGAGCACGAATTCCTGCTTGAGCCATTTATCAGTCTCGCTCCCGGCCAGGGCTTTATGTCCGAAATCGACAGTTGCCTTAGTGTTTGCCGAGGCGACGATGGCTATGCTGATATCAGGATGTCCGGACTGTCCGGGCTCTCCGGCCAGAGGAGCTGCTTTTGGAAGACCCAGACCTGAAAACGGGTCCTGCCGCTCCGGCATGGCAGGAACTACGGCACAGCCGGCAAAAACGGCTGCCGTCAGAAGGATTGCCGATAATCTGCAGATTCTTTTCATTTTATAGCTTTTCTCCTTTGTCCGGCGCTGAACACGGAATTACGTATGTTTCTGATCATTCATTTTCTGTTCCTTTTTATCCTCTGCCCGAAGCATTCTTCCAATTTCTCTTCTATCTTTTCTTCATATTTATTCAGATACCTCATTACTTCGGTATTCTTCCTGTATCTTTTCTTTAGCGCCGCGAGGCGGCGATCGGTGCCCGGGCAATAGATTTCGTGACTCTCAAAGATGAAATCCCGCCTTTCAATTTGTTCAGGGCTGTTGCCTTCGTATGGTTCGCCCCGGAAATGATCGCAAATGTCACGATCTGTTATGACCGCCGCCACCTCTGGCGGTAGCTGGTCATTGCCCGCATACGCTGAAGCGGCAAAACGAAACCGAAAAACAGTACTAATAAGTGGATAAGTTCCCATGTATTGCTTTAGTATCGGTAAAACATGGAAAAAACATGCCCGGATTTTCCATGTTATTATGAAATTGATTGTTGCCTTGGAAAGCATCAATAAACTTACACGGGTTTCTTATCACAGTTACCGATATAAATAAAGTCCCGCCCCTTTTATTTGAACAGTTGAACATTTCAATCAAATTTGATACCTTCGCAAAAAATTAATTTTTCACACGAAGCCGTAAAGACACGAAGAAAAGAGTTAGTGTGAGAACGACTTTTACGAAGCCGTCATATTTAATGATGAAAATATATCCCATAAGGAAATATCAATGAATTGTTTCATCAGGTTGTCCAAAGACAAATTCTCCACCCGATATTGCCTGCCCCTCTCTTTTTTTATAATCTTTTTCTTCTCATCGGTCGCTTTTGCACAGGAAATGAATCTTCCCAGGGAGCCGGTCAAGGAAAAGATTCATGTTACTGCGGACAGCCTCAGTTCGGATAATGATTCCAAATCGGCAGAGTTCATCGGGAATGTGCAGGCAACTCAGGGTGCTTTCGTCATCAAATCGGACAGGCTGAAAATATATTATAAGGAAAGCCCGGAAAGCAAAGCAGCTCCCGGAACGGCGGATTCAATTGAAAAGATTGTCGCAACCGGCAATGTTGAAAT
>JAUPLM010000229.1 GCA_030836965.1 Thermodesulfobacteriota bacterium
ACACGACTTTCTTTTCATCCCCCCATTCCGGCTTCTTTTCAGAGGCAAGTTTTATTATCTCCCGGGCCGCCTCCGGTAATGTTTTAACGGGTATAATATTGAGATTTAGAGTTTTCCCGGCTTCGATCATTTTTTCAAGCAGATGAAGCCTCGATGAATGCGTACGGCTGCTGATTCTATCGGAGACATTCATAGATTCACCGCCTGATCGCCGGCAAAAAAGAGCCGGGCGGGTTCCGTTACGGTCAACACGAAGAGCCTTTCTTATATTATTTAAAAATTTTGTCTCTCCGTTACCGTTCATTTCACCCTTCTTTGTTTTTCCGGCTTCTTCCATTGCTGCATGAAACTTCTTCTTGCCGGGGGTTTCATGTCACGGCTTTCGGTCCAGCCCTTCAGAAAAAACGGAAGGCTTGAAATCATGCCCTCTTTTCCGGTAAACAATTTCGACCCCGCCCGGGAAAGACTGAGGGCGGCATCATAAGCCCACCGATTCCGGACAATCCCCGACCAAATACCATACAGCATCTTCTCTCCGGTGTTTTCCCTTCCGACATTCCATTTCGAATCTCCGTCGGCAAGTTTTGATCTCAGCAGGAGAAGCATCCTGGGAATGTCTATATCCACGGGGCATGCGTCCTTGCACGCGCCGCACAGCGTCTCTCCAAGGCACAGGTCCTTTGCTCTGCTGATTCCGGCAAGAAGGGGAGTAACAACCGCGCCGACCGGGCCCGAATAAGCAGACCCGTACGCATGTCCTCCGATCTTGCCATAAACCGGGCATATGTTGAGGCATGCGCCGCACCGGATACAGCAGAGCATCTCCCGGAAGTCTTCATCCGCGAGTATTTTTGTCCGGCCGTTATCTATTATTACAAGATGAAATTCGTCGGGGCCGTCAGAGTGGCCTGCCGGGCGCGGACCCCCGATATAGCTGACATAACCCGCCATCTTCTGCGCGGCCGCTCCTCTCGATAAAAGTCTGAAAAGCATATCGTGATCGGAAAGTCTTTCCGTTATCCTCTCCATCCCCATGAACGCGACATGCACCTTAGGAAGAGTCGTCGCCATCCGTATGTTGCCTTCGTTTGAAACAACGGTTATATGTCCCGTTTCGGCGCAGGCTATATTGCATCCGGAAATGCCCATTCCGGCAGAAAGAAATTTTTCGCGCAAGGCTTTCCTCGCGGCCCTGGTGAGAGTCTCGGGATCGGTCGTAAAGGGTATCTTCAGCTTTTCCGAGAAAAGGAGGCCGATTTCACTTCTTGTTTTATGAATGGCAGGCGCAATTATATGGGAAGGATGCTCGCCGGCGAGCTGGATAATATATTCCCCCAGGTCGGTTTCGGCAACCTCTATACCGGCTGAGGCAAGAGCGTCATTTAATCCTATCTCTTCCGTAAGCATCGACTTGCCCTTGACTGCAAGCCTTACATTATGCTTTCGGGCCGTCTCAAGGCAGTACTTAACGGCAGCACCGGCATCTTCAGCGAAAAAAACATGCCCTCCCCTCGAGCGGATCTTTTCTGAAAGACGCTCTAAAAGAATATCCAGGTTCTCAACGGCTTTCATCCTTATCGCGTGCGCCTCCTTACGAAGGCCGGGCCCTTCCGGAAGATTCCTGTATGCTTCCGCTGTGCCTCTGCCGAAACGCACCTGAAGAGCCGCAAGCGCTTTCTGCAATACGGGATCGTTTATTCCCTTTATCGCTTCCTCTCTGTATTTTTCGGTGGTTAACCTGATCATTTTAGATGCTCTATCCAGCAAGAAGCTGCGCGATATGCAATGTTTTAACCGGTAAATTCTTACGGCTCAACATCCCCTGAATGTTCATAAGGCACCCCATATCGCACCCTGTTACTACTTCCGCATTGGAATCGATTATATTTTTAACTTTATCTTCGAGTATCGCGCTTGAAATCTCAGGGTACTTTACTGCAAAAGCGCCTCCGAATCCGCAGCACCTGTCGGAATCATTCATTTCGACAAATTCGGCGCCACTGATTTTTCTTATAAGTCTTCTCGGCTGTTCTTTAACTCCTATTCCGCGCATCAGATGACATGAGTCATGGTAGGTTATCCTTCCGTCGTATCTTGCGCCGAGGTCTTCGACTCCGAGAACATCAACAAGATACTCTGTAAGTTCGAATGTTCTTGATCCTGTGGCTTTTACTGTTTCAAGCAGTTTTCCGTCATCCCTGAAAAGCTCCGGATAATGATTCCTCACCATGTTCACACACGATCCTGACGGGCATACTATAACTTCGGCATCGCCAAAAACATCTATAAAATGCTCCGCCGCCCGCTTAGCCTCTTTCCGGTATCCCGAGTTAAAGGCCGGCTGGCCGCAGCATGTCTGTTCCGCAGGGCATTTTACCTCTATTCCGAGTTTTTCGAAAATTCTCACAACCGCGAATCCGACCTCAGGATAGATGCCGTCTATGATGCACTGGATAAATAGAGTAACTTTCTGAGACCTTTGCATAACACCCCCTTTTGCCCGATTTCTTCGTCAGGCTCAAATTTCAATCCTCGAAATACTAAAAGTATTCCTG
>JAUPLM010000230.1 GCA_030836965.1 Thermodesulfobacteriota bacterium
ATTTTTGACGGCTTTCTGAAATGTCATCAATATTTGATCCGGCTCGAGCGTTTCCTCTCTTTTTTCCAGTCAACCTCTTTTCTCTTTCTCTGAAGCTCCGTCCTTCTTTTTTTCTCTTCTTCCTGTTCTATATTCAGGATATAACTCCCCGGCGTTTTTTTCGGCTTAAATTCAACCTGTTTTTCGACCTGTTTGGATTCCTCCTTCTGTTTCGGGGGAGGCGGACCTGTGAAACATGCCGGAGGAATGAGATCCGAGCAAAACAGTTCGCCTGAGGAATAAAAGAGAACGCCCGCATCAAGAGCTTTTTGTGAATGAACCGTAAGGAGCACGGGAGACGGATCAAAACGTTTTCCGATCCTTTCCGCCATCTCCTTTGTCGCAGACAAAACGACTCTTTCGTTTCCGACAGGATGAATGCCTTTTTCCAATACAAAAATATAGGCTTTTTTTCTGACACAGGTATAAAGAAGCTTCGGAGGATTAACGGCTATGGCCTGTTTCGGAAGGGCATCAATATTTTTTGCCCGGATCAATGACTCCTTAGTTTCAATCTGGAAGCCGGGCAATGAGGAGAGGATATCATCTATATGGAAAGGCCTGACGTATTTAAATCCTTCTTCTTCATTGACAGCGCGTATAAGAGATTTTATTTTTACATAACCTTCATTGTCGGGAACGAGGCCGAATTCATCCGGTCTTCTTTCCAGTATGTATAAAATAAAGGCGGCAAGTTTTTTAAGGGATCTCAGTGCATCCATGATAAATATTAAAGAGGAACAGTTAAAAGTAAATTGTAAAAAACCTAAAATTCCAACGCTGATATTTTTTGACTATGCATTTTACATCATTTATATATAGTTTCCATCCGGAAATTGCCCTTTTGTGCGATCTCTGTGTCAATCCGCGGGATTTCTTGTGCGACATACGATGTGTATGTCTCCGCGCAATCCCTTGATTTCCTTGAGCTTGCCCAAAATTGCCTATTTCCGAATTGGAAACACATTTTATGTCCATAATTTGTTTCCGGATGGACGCTATATAGTATCTATAAAAACTGACGGTTTATCAACCTATAATATAAAGGATAGAGCGTTTAATATGAAACGGAAAAATTCTCACAGGCTTTTTTTGAGAGCGAAGAAACTGATCCCGGGCGGTGTCAACAGCCCTGTGCGTGCATGTAAATCTGTAGGTTGCGAGCCGGTATTTATCGACCGTGCAGAGGGATGCATGGTTTATGATGCGGACGGAAACGGATATATAGATTACATCGGTTCCTGGGGGCCGATGATCCTTGGGCACAGGCATCCCGCGGTTGTAAAGGCTGTAAATTCGGCTTTGAAAAAAGGAACCAGTTTCGGCGCACCGACCGAACCTGAAATCAGGCTTGCGGAGATGATCATAGAGGCCGTTCCATCGGTTGAGATGGTCCGCATGGTCAATTCCGGAACTGAAGCCACGATGAGCGCTATTCGTCTTGCGCGGGGCTTTACGGGAAGAGACATGATTATCAAGTTCGACGGATGCTACCACGGCCATTCCGATTCGCTTCTAGTTGAAGCCGGATCGGGCGTGGCGACTCTCGGTATTCCGGGAAGCCCCGGAGTTCCGGAATCTTTTATCGCGGGCACATTATCCCTTCCCTACAATGACATCAGAAGCGTCAAAGAGGCTGTGAAAAAGCACGGACGGAAGATCGCGTGCATCATAGTTGAGCCTGTAGCCGGAAACATGGGGCTTGTGCTGCCTGCTGACGGATTCCTGGAGACCTTGAGAGAGGTGACTGAAAAATCCGGAAGCCTTCTAATATTCGATGAAGTCATGACCGGCTTCAGAGTGGCTTATGGAGGCGCGCAGTCACTGTATGGAATTACACCTGATCTGACATGCCTTGGCAAAATCATAGGCGGTGGTCTTCCCGTGGGCGCCTATGGCGGGAAACGTGAAATCATGGAGCAGATCGCGCCCCAGGGGCCCGTATACCAGGCCGGAACATTATCCGGCAACCCGATTGCGATGGCGGCAGGAATCGCGACCTTAACGCAGATCAGAAAGCCCGGATTTTATGACCGGTTGAACAAAAGATCTGAAAAACTTCTGACAGGGCTTGCCGAAGCCGCGCATAAGGCAGGTATAGGGGTTTCATCGGCAGGGGTGGGTTCGATGCTCGGACTATTCTTTACGGATAATAAAGTTACGGATTATAAGAGCGCCAAGAGAAGCGATTTGAATTTATTCTCCGCTTTTTACAGGGGCATGCTTAATGAAGGCATTTATCTCGCGCCATCCCAGTTCGAGGCTCTTTTTGTATCTTCGGCTCATACGGAGAAGCATATAGAGCGCACGATTGAAGCGGCGGATAAAGTTATGAGAAAGTTGAAAAGGTAAGCAAATATAGATTATAGAATATCGATATTCGATGTACGATATGCGAATAACGGAGGCAGAATGGGTAACAATTTCAAGGCTACGATTTTACTTGCCGTAATGACGGCTTTCATCGTCCTGGTCGGACAGATGATGGGCGGCACAGGCGGAATGATAATCGCTCTTTTTATTGCGGCGGGAATGAATTTTTTCAGCTACTGGTTTTCAGACAAGATTGTTTTAAGGATGTATAAAGCGGCGGAGGCGACTCCTGAAGAGACACCGCAGGTTTATGAAATCGTAAGGAGGCTTGCAGTGCGTGCCGGGCTCCCGATGCCGCGAATATATGTGATACCTGAAAAATCGCCCAATGC
>JAUPLM010000231.1 GCA_030836965.1 Thermodesulfobacteriota bacterium
AACCGCAACAGCGCCGATCTATGCGGCGTATGATAAAGGACTGGATATTCACGTATGGGTTGACGAGACAAGACCCCTTAACCAGGGAGCAAGGCTCACTGCATGGGAACTCGGTCAGCATGGCGTTAAGCATTCGGTAATAACCGATAACGCCGGAGGGCACCTCATGCAGCACGGAATGGTCGATATGGTGATAGTCGGCTCAGACAGAACGACTTCAACCGGGGATGTCGCAAACAAGATCGGAACTTACTTAAAAGCCCTTTCCGCAAAAGACAATAACGTGCCGTTTTACGTTGCCCTTCCCTCCAGCACTTTCGACTGGAGCCTGTCCGACGGAATAAAGGAAATACCTATCGAGATACGCGATCCGGATGAAGTGAGATATGTGCAGGGACTGGATAAAGATGTCATCCGCAGCGTTCTTGTTCCGCCTGCAGGAAGTCCCGCCGCAAACTTTGCGTTCGATGTCACACCGGCAAGGCTTGTCACCGGTTATATAACCGAGCGTGGAGTCTGTGACGCCGCAGGCATCCGGAAGCTTTTCCACGAAAAGATATAAAATACTGCTTGAATCAGACAGGAAAAAAGAGATGAAGATACCCATTTACCAGGTTGATGCCTTTACCTCCGTGCTATTCTCCGGTAATCCGGCGGCTGTTTGCATTCTGGATGCATGGATCGACGACAGAAAACTTCAGTCTGTTGCCGCGGAGAATAATTTATCTGAAACAGCTTTCCTTGTACGAAATTCCGACGGCTTTGACCTCCGATGGTTTACCCCGACCACGGAAGTTGCTCTTTGCGGACACGCCACATTAGCCGGCGCCTTTGTTCTTTTTGTTTGCCGGGGATGGCCCGGTGAAAAGATCATATTTCAGACACGCAAAAGCGGGCAGCTGACGGTTGTCAAGCGTGATGAATTTATAGAGATGGACTTTCCCTCAAGACCTCCCAGCAGGCGGACTTCTCCTGCCGGACTGGAAAAGGCGCTGGGAGTTGCGCCGAAAGAGATATTCGGCTCAGCGGAAGATATTCTTCTGGTGCTTGACAGCGAGAAAACGGTTCGGGAAGCAGAGCCCGATTTTGGCGCTCTCGGCCGGGTTGACTGCCGCGGCATCATCATTACGGCCAGGGGAGACCGGAGCGATTTCGTATCGCGCTTCTTCGCGCCCAGGGTAGGAATACCGGAGGACCCGGTTACAGGTTCCGCGCATTGTGTTCTTATTCCCTATTGGGCGGACGTGCTTCACAAGAACGACCTGCATGCTTTTCAGATATCTAAGAGAGGCGGCGAATTATTCTGTGCTTATGCCGGTGAGCGGGTCAGTATTATGGGGAAAGCCGTTCTCTATCTCGAAGGTTCGATAACGATATGAAACTCAATGCAAGGCGGATGCCGGTAACACCATGCAACACTCCTGAAATAACTATTTAACTTCTCGGAATAATGGCGCAGATACATTCAAATCTTATTTTAACAGGAATGCCCGGTGCCGGAAAGAGCACGGTCGGGGTTATACTGGCGAAACAGACGTCACGTGCTTTCCTGGATACAGACCTTCTCATCCAGACATCTCAAAAACGGACGTTACAGGATATTGTTGATAAAGACGGATATGCTGTTCTCAGGAATATAGAGGAAAGCGTTTTACTCGGGCTATCGATTCAAAACTGCGTTGTTGCCACGGGCGGAAGCGCTGTTTACAGTGATTGTGCCATGGCTCATCTAAAGTCGGACGGTCTCGTTATATTTCTCGATGTGGATTTGCCCGAACTGGAATCAAGGGTTCATGATATCCGCACAAGGGGTCTCGCAAAAAGACCCGATCAGAACTTTGCCGACCTGTATCACGAACGCTTAATTCTTTATAAGCGATACGCGGATATCACTGTCAAATCCGCAGGCATGACTCAAGAGGAAGTCTGTTCAAGGATCATTGCTCTGGAGAGAGAAAAAAAGCCGGCAGCATGAACATACAAGACATTATCTCACGCCGGATCAGCTTAAGGACTTATCATGCGGAACCGGCATCACCCGGCGACCTTGAAGCCGTGCGTCTCGCCGGAGAAGGAGCGGAAGCATTGACTGAAGCGGACGTGGGTTTTAAAAACTATTAATTATATAACTGGAGAAAAGAAATGGCGGATAAAATTTACAGGCAGTTATGCGAAACGATGGCAAAGCGCGGCGGAATCTACCCTGGCATGGATATACCCGAATTTTATAATCTGGTCGAAGAGCTCTTTACGCCGGAGGAGGCGGCTGTATACATCGCGATTCCCCAGGGGTACAGCCCGCCCGCCGCTATAGCAGGGAATATTGGTAAAAAAGAAGAGGATGTCGTGAAAATACTTGAAGAGATGGCTTACAAGGGCCTTTGCACCGCCGGGAGAATGGGTGATACTACATTTTACGGAGCGCCTCCTTTTGTTCCGGGAATATTTGAATTCCAGTTCATGAGAGGCACCAGCACCGAAAAAGATATCAGAATAGCAAAGCTCATACGCAGTTATAAAAAAGCCGTAGACAAGACACGCGGAATAATGAAAATAACTTTTCCGGTCAACAGGGTCATTCCTGTCACCAAAACAATTAAAGCGGAAAACAGGATTCATACCTACCACCAGGTAAAAACCTATATCGAGAAATATGATCCGATAGCCGTGAGCACCTGCTTTTGCAGGCATGAAGCGAAGCTGGTAGATCCGGCGGATGATTGCGGAAATCCGAACGAGGTTTGCATGCAGTTCGGCATGGGCGCTCAATTTGTCATAGACCGGAAGATGGGACGGAAAATCGATAAAGAAGAGGCATTGCATATACTGGAAATATCAGAGGAAGCAGGGCTGGTCCATGCCGCCATAAACAGGCAGGAAATAGACTTTCTCTGCAACTGCTGTTCCTGTCACTGCATGATTTTAAAGAGCGCCCTTTCTCAACCCAAACCCGGACTGGCTTTGAGTTCCGGTTTTATGCCTGAACGGAATGCGGAGCTCTGCACGGTATGCGGAACATGTATCGAACGGTGCCCTGCGGATGCGCTTACTTCGGGCGCCGACGAGATTCCTGAACTGAATATGGACAGATGCATAGGCTGCGCCGTCTGCGCCACAGGCTGCCCGTCTGAAGCGGTTGTAATGATTGAGCGACCCGGTATAACTGTTCCTCCGGTGGATCAGAAAGCGCTTAAAGAGGCTATCAAAGCAAGCCGTGCATAATCCTGATAATGTCAGACTTATCGATTCGGAGACAAATAAAAATGCAGCCAGATAAGATGCCTCTATACTTCGGAAAAGATCTTGAGGCCATGTCCTTTGCAAAGAATTATCACAAATGGATCCTGTCCGAATTCTCTCCATACCTCGGTAATTCAGTAGCCGAAGTCGGGGCGGGAGCCGGAAGTGTCTCTACCCTGCTTCTTAATACAAACATAAGCAGCCTTGTGGCCTTTGAACCGTCCCGGAATATGTATCCTTTACTGAAAAAAACTCTTGCCGGGGACAAACGGGCCACCGTTATAAACGACTTTTTCAGCCGTGAAACCGCCGGAAAGCTTTTCGATTCAATTTTATATGTCAACGTTCTTGAACATATCGAAGATGATGCATCCGAGCTTGCCAATGCCCGCGAAGCGCTTAACGCGGGCGGGCATCTTCTGATATTCGTGCCGGCACTGCCGTGGTTGTATGGCGAAATAGACAGACAGGTCGGGCACATTCGCCGGTACATGAAGAAAGACCTCGTGGCGCTCACGCATCGGGCAGGATTTACTGTCGTCATGGCGCGTTATTTTGATATTGCCGGAATAATTCCCTGGTACATCAACTTTGTCCTGTTGAAGAATTCGATCGGCAGCGGCAGCGTGTCGCTCTACGATCGCATAGTCGTTCCTCCAATGCGTTTGCTGGAAGGGCTCGTGCCGGCTCCTCTCGGAAAGAATGTGCTGCTGGTTGCAAGGAAAGCCTGATGCCGGATATCCTGCCGGCATCAGGCTGTTTTATCCGTACAGTTATAAAGGATTTCGTATAATTATGAAGCGGTTTTTTATCATCATCCTGCTGCTGGCAATTTCATATGCCGTAACAGCCCGGTCAACCGCTAAGGAATTAAATATACCACATCTGGATCGGGCAGTTACGCTTGTCAAAGAATTACAACCGGAAAATACCAGCTATAAGCACAAAAACGGCTACGTTAAATGGAAAGAAGAGGACGGGGCGGACGATAACGAAAGCCATACCGATTGCAGCGGTTTTTTGACCGCACTTTTTGAAAAGGCTTACAGTTTAACGCCCGATCATTTCGAACGATGGCTGGGCAAACGACGCCCGCTTGCAAAAAACTATCACGAAGCGATTGTCAATCGGAACGGATTTACGCGGATAGAGTCAATCGCAGAAATTGAACCGGGAGATATTATTGCCGTCAGGTATCCGCCGGGAACACGGAATACCGGACACGTACTGATTGTTGCGGAAACGCCCAGAGAACGGAAAGCTTCCAGGCCTGAGATAAAGGGGACCGGACAATGGGAAATCACGGTTATTGATTCGAGCGAGTCGGGACATGGAAAGACAGACACGCGGTACATGAAGGGCGGGATATTCTGTGCCGGAGCGGGAAGAGGAATTCTAAGGGTCTACACGGATCTGAAAGGACGGTTTGCCGGATACACATGGAGTACATTCGGGAATTCAGAATACTATGACCAGACGGTCCGGCCTCTTGTAATCGGCCGTCCGGATCTATCCGTAAAAACGATAAACTGAAAATTTCAATTACTTCGCAAGAACCGGATAGCATCAATCTGCGCAAGCCTTATAATGCATAGAAATTAACATACGGTATGGAAATTTACGACGGCAAAAACCGCCCGAAGATTTCATCATTTAAAATACTTTCGCTCAGGCATATATAAATGGCAGACTTTC
The DNA here is from genome assembly GCA_030836965.1 of Thermodesulfobacteriota bacterium. Classification (GTDB taxonomy): domain Bacteria; phylum Desulfobacterota; class Desulfobacteria; order Desulfobacterales; family RPRI01; genus RPRI01. The sequence continues at coordinate 4,936 of JAUPLM010000231.1, forward strand.
TTTCAGATGACGACAAATGGAATGCATTGATTCAGCGCGATATCCGGTCTGGTATCCGGTCTGATATCCGGTCTGATATCCGGTCTGATGACGTGTTCTTTTACGGAGTTTTAACAACCGGCATCTATTGCCGGTCTGGTTGCTCTTCCCGTTTGCCCAACCGTAAGAATGTCCGCTTTTTCAGTAGTTGTGAAGAAGCTGAAAAGGCCGGCTTTCGTCCCTGCAAACGGTGTCATCCGGATGACAAAGAGAAACAGGATTTGAAGACTCCGGCCGTTTTAAATGCGTGCAGAATGATCGAAGATGCGGATAATCCGCTGAACCTGGAAGAAATCGCGGAAAAAGCGGGATTCAACGCCTGTTATTTTCACAGGATTTTTAAAAGAATAGTCGGCGTCACGCCCAAACAGTATGCGATGGAGGTACGATTGAAAAAGACCCGCTCCTGCCTGCAAAGCGGGCAGACAGTAACCGAAGCGATTTATAATTCCGGTTTTGAATCGAGCAGCCGTTTCTACGAAAAATCAACGGCGGTTCTTGGCATGAGCCCGTCCGCGTATAAAAACGGCGCGCCTGATATCGAGATTCAACATGCAGTTGTTAAATCCTATATAGGATGGGTTCTGGTGGCAATGACGGAAAAAGGCATTTGCTCGGTCACGCTTGGGGATTCACCCGAAAAATTGAAAGAGGATTTATATCAATCTTTTCCGAAAGCAAAATTTAAGGAACCGGATCTGAATTTTGAATCTGTATTGGCAAAGATCCTGGCTCTTATCTCGGCGCCTGATAGTAGTAGTATTGAACTGCCCCTCGACATCCGGGGCACCGCTTTTCAGCGTCGTGTCTGGGATGCCCTGCAGCAAATCGCGCCGGGTTCAACAGCAAGCTACGCTGAGATAGCCGCTTCCATCGGACAGCCCTCGGCCGCCCGGGCGGTTGCGCGTGCATGCGCAGCCAACCCTGTTGCCGTGATTGTTCCATGCCATAGAGTGATCAGAAGAGATGGAAAAATCAGCGGATACCGGTGGGGTATCGAACGGAAGCGTAATATTCTCGAACGGGAGAGCAAAATATCTGCCGGATCAGATCCCCGGCCTCAACGTGGACATGGCTCATCAAAAAAATCCGGAATAAAACTGGCGATTAAAAAACCTTGACATCTTACCCGCTTCCTTCCTATATCCCCCTATGCTGACTGAACTCGAAAAAAAGATTATCGCTTCTATACAGGGAGACATCCCTGTTGTTAAGCGTCCTTACGCTAAAATTGCAAAACAGCTTGATATTACCGAAGAGATCCTCATAGAAACCCTTAAAAAGCTCAGTGAAAAAGGAGTGATAAGGCGATTCGGCGCAACCCTTCGTCACCAGAACTCGGGATTTGAATCGAATGCCATGGCGGCATGGAAAGTTGAAGAGGAGCGTGTCGAAGAGATAGGCAAAAAGCTCGCGTCCTTCAGGCAGGTTTCACACTGTTACAGGCGCAATCCCACCAGGAAATGGCCTTATAATCTCTATACAATGGTTCATGCCAGAGACGAAGAATCATGCAGGGAAACTGTCCGCAAGATGGCGGAAGCAACTTCCATTGAGACCTATGCAATTTTATTCAGCCGCCGTGAACTTAAAAAAACATCCATGAAATATTTCTCAACAGATAATAGTGACGATCCGGTAAAAAGTCATATGTGAACGGATTTGAGATTTTTGGGAAATAGATTTTTAGATCCCTGAGCGTTAAAAATCACAAGGCTTTGAGGGCGTCAGCCCAAACCTTCTTGTGATTTAGCGAAGTGATTTTAAAATCCCCAAAAAGCTCATTAAGTAAGCATATTTTGACTTTTTACGAAATCGTCAATGGTTGGTTTGACTCTTTTCACAAATGATTTCAGACACCCCAAACATCCTGCTCGTCAACCCGTGGATACACGATTTTGCGGCCTATGATTACTGGGCAAAACCGATAGGTCTTCTCTATCTTGCATCCATTTTAAGAGAGCACGGATGCAATGTAAAATATGTTGACTGCCTGAACAGGTTTCATCCGGGTATAAAAAAACATACTGCATCCAAAACAGACGGAAGAGGCTCATACCTGAAAACTCCGATTCCGAAACCCGAAGGGCTTGAAGATATTCCGAGAAATTATTCAAGATACGGGATTTCGGAAGAATTGCTCCGAAAAGACCTTTCGGAGATTTCAAAACCCGATGTCATTCTTGTTACCTCCCACATGTCATACTGGTATCCGGGCCTCTTTGAGACAATAAGGGTTCTCAGGGACGCTTTTACTTCGGCGCCGCTTCTTCTCGGAGGCATATACGCGACTCTATGCCATGATCATGCGGTCAAATATTCAGGCGCAGACAGAGTTTTTCCCGGAGCAGGTGAAAAATTCATCCTTGACATTATAAAAGGATATACCGGATTTTCCGCTGATATGAAATTTGATCCTGAAGAGCTTGATTCCTATCCCTACCCCGCATTCGATCTTGAAAGCGGAATCGCGTTTGTCCCGATACTTACTTCACGGGGCTGCACTTTCTCATGTTCATACTGCGCATCCCGTTTCCTTGTCCCCAAACGGATGCTCAGATCTCCGGAATCGGTCATAAATGAAATCAGATACTGGCATGAAAAATATAAAGTTGAAGATTTTGCCCTGTACGACGACGCATTTCTTACGGACGCCGGAAGCCACGCGGTTCCTATCCTTGAAGGAATAATCGGTGCAGGAATCAAACTCCGGTTTCATACTCCGAATGCGATCCACATAAGAGAGATAACGAAACAGACTGCGGATCTCATGTTTAAAGCCGGCTTTCAGACAGTAAGGCTCGGGCTTGAAACAACATTGTTTGATAAAAGAAGCGGCCTGGACCATAAGGTTTCCGAAGCCGAATTCCATCAGGCCGTCTTATTCTTAAAAGAATCCGGATTTACAAAAAATCAGGTCGGAGCTTATCTGCTTGCCGGTCTCCCGGGTCAGGATACCGGATCCATTATAGAATCCATAAAAACGGTAAAAGAAAACGGAATAACTCCGATACCAGCATACTACTCCCCTATCCCCCATACCGGTCTCTGGGAAAAGGCTCTTTTAAGCTCAAGATATGATCTGAAAAAAGATCCGGTATTCACAAACAACGCTATATTCCCATGCAGCAACGAACGGTTTTCATGGGAAATTATCTCGCTGCTGAAAAAACTTTCGGCAGAATAAATGTGGTCAGGGCGGATGACCGTTATAAATCTTAACATACTGTAATTAATGCTTTTATATAAATATCGCGGATACTTGATATTTTTTTTATAAAAGCCGATAATACCTTTTGCTATTTGCAAACAGGCCTGCTACAAAAAAATCGGACATCGGACAGGAAAAATTATAACCGGGGATTCTGGTATGAAAAAGACAAATGACATCGCCTTGCTTGGAGAGAAAACAGCTTTCGAAGGAAAGCTCTCTTTTAACGGAACTTTAAGAATTGACGGCCGATTCAAAGGCGACATATCTTCCGACGGAACACTTGTGATAGGAGAACAAGGAATTGTTGAAGCCAATATCAATTCCGGCATTGTAGTAATAAGCGGCGAGGTTCACGGCAACATAAATGCGGGTTTCAGCATTGAAATTCTGGCTAAAGGCAAAGTTTACGGAAACATCTTCACGCCATCGCTGATTATCCATGAAGGAGTGATCTTCGAAGGCAGCTGCAGGATGGATAATACAAATAATGCCCCATCAAATGAATTACCGGAACAGACCCAGGATAAAAAAGGATTGATTAAATTTTTCCCGTCAGGGAAAAATAAGGAAGAAATAGAAAAAAACACGGAAGCGGAGGAGCAGGTTCGTTATTCATGATATTCATGTAAAAACTTGATTTTCATATTATCTTCGTCGCCTCAGGAATCTTTGCTGGTGAATGGCTTTTTACGATAACGTTATTAAAGTAAGGTGTTTACTTTGAAACAGGCAGGAATATTAAAAAACATCCCTATATTCTCATGTCTTCATGATGATGAACTTTATGAACTTACCAATGTCGCAATCAAAAAATCATTCCTCAAAAACACCATTCTGATCAGTGAAGGAGACAGTACCGATTCTCTGTACGTCGTTTGCAGCGGTAAGGTTAAAGCGATTATAACCGACGAGCACGGGAAGGAGGTCATCCTTTCGATTTTCGGCCCTGGAGAATATTTTGGAGAACTCGCATTCATTGACGGGGAGCACAGATCTGCAAGCATAATTACAAGGGAACCCACCGAGGTTCTTATTATTTCAAGAGACGGATTGAGAGATATACTGTCATCAAACCCCAATCTCGCTTTTAATCTGCTTGTCGGAGTCGTAAAAAGACTCAGGGAGGCTACAAAGCAGATTGAAGGCCTCGCTCTCATGGATGTATACGGCCGCGTTGCAAGGCTCCTGGTCCACCTGGCAAAATCACAGGGGGAAAAACACATAATTGAAGAAAAGCTGACCCATCAGGAGATAGCCAATATGACTGGTTCATCAAGAGAGATGGTAAGCCGTATATTCAAAGATCTTATAGCCGGGGGATACATCAGCGTTGAGAACAAGCTTATAACCATCAATAAGTCTCTCCCCTACTCCTGGTAACCCGGAAACTTGCCTGTGTCCGGCAATCTTCTCATGATTGACATTACATATGTACCGGTTTCGCCTTTCCGGACCCCGGCACAGCATCTCTTTTGAATACCGCCCTCTTATTAATTGACACCTATCCATTTTTTTCATAATAATGCATGAAAGTATTGTAATTGATTCCGGATATTTCACAAAATAATAAAACATACACTCAGGGGCGCAGGAATGAGCGACACATCTTCTTACAGGGTATTCGCAGAACGCATGATGCAAAAAGATTCGGAGCTGATCCCGGAAATTCTCCGGTGCATGATAAATGATGACCAGGCAAAGCTTCTTGTATCACTTCCCGGAACATCGGATGAAATGGCCGCAAAATTAAACCGTCCCGTTGATGATATAGAATCCGGCTTAAAGGATATGTTCATAAAGGGACTTGTATTTAAAAAAGTAAAAGGCGGAAAAACAATCTGGCGCCCGCCCGTTCATCTGGCCCAGTTTCACGACGGCACCATTCTCTGGCCCGGAGCTCCTCCCGAATTTTATGATCTGTGGCGGGATTACATGGATAAGGAATGGCCGCAGCTTGCCCATGTTCTGGTAAATTTCATGCCGCGCCCGTTCACGCGGGTCATCCCGGTTGGCAAATCCGTCGAAACCGGCAAGGTACAGGTTCTTGCCCCTGAAAACATAAGAGAGATCATAAAATCATCGAGCCGCATAGCCGTCACAAAGTGTACCTGCCGCCTGACAATGCGGAAATGCGACGCTCCGGTTGAGGTATGTCTTCAGATCAACCGCGGAGCCGACTACACGCTTGAACGGGGAACAGGGCGTGAAGTCACAAAGGAAGAGGCTCTCGATATTATAACCAGGACCGAGGAAGCCGGGCTCGTGCATGTGACAATGAACAAGGCCGGGGTCGGTCATTTCATATGCAACTGCTGCGGCTGCTGCTGCCAGTCTTTCACCCTTCTGATTTCAGACCGGCTGTCATTATGCGATCCCAGCCGTTACCGGCCGAAAGTGGATCCGCAGGCATGTCTTTCATGCGGCACCTGCGAAGAACGATGCTGGTTCGATGCTGTCAGAGTGGACGAGAAGAGCATTGCCGTTGTAATCGAAGACAAATGTCTCGGATGCGGACAGTGCGCAACAGGATGTCCTGAAAAAGCTATAACCATGATAGAAATAAGGGAACCCGGTTTTATTCCGGAGTAACAATCTTCGGAAGGGTTCGGGGATTCGAGGGGTCAAGGGTTCAAGTGATTGTTGTTCTTGATTAGTTGTTTATCTTTGTCGCTAATCCGCCAATTATCGTTGGCGGAGAAGTCACTGAATAATTTTTTGTGTCTTTGTGACCTTGCGGCAACTATTTTCGATTCACGATCAACAATCCACGATCAACCCTTCGATATTCGAAGTTCGATATTCATTTTTTTATACGGAGGAGATCAATCAATGCCCATAAGAGATTTTCAGAATATTCATGAGATGCTCAAGGAAACGGTCGACAGGCACCCTGATGAACCTGCCTATAAATGGTTCACCGGCCCCGGACAGCTGGAATCGTTAACCTGGAGCCAATTCTATGAGCAGGTCAAACAGGTATCAAAAAGCCTGATTGCGCTTGGAGTAAAAAAGAACGACAAGGTCAATATCTTAAGTTACACATGCTTAAGATGGGTGCTGTCGGATTTCGGTATAACGACCATAGGCGCGTGTACCGTAGGCATCTACCAGTCCAACCTGCCGAAGGATTGCGAATATATTATAAATCATTCTGATGCAGTAGTAATATTTGCCGAAGACGAAATACAGTTGAACAAACTGCTCGGCATAAGAAAAAATATTCCCAACATCCGAAAAGTTGTGCTCCTGAGGGGAAATTACGCAAAGGATGACTGGGTAATAAGCTTCGAGGAGTTTATGGCGATCGGGAAAGATGTTCCCGACAATGAATTCAAAAAAAGGGTCAATGACGTAACTCCTCTCAATCCGGCAGGCATAGTCTATACTTCCGGGACTACCGGCGTTCCCAAAGGCGCCGTCCTAACCCATGACAATATCACTTTTACGGCCCAGTCGGTATATCTGAGCACCAACATCCTGGAC
>JAUPLM010000232.1 GCA_030836965.1 Thermodesulfobacteriota bacterium
CAGCCTTCGGGTCGAAAAGAGAAGCCCTTTTAATTATTTCATCGAATGTTTTTAACACATTTTCCCGGTTTTCAATTCCGAGCGCCACTCCGCCTGCATCCGACTTGTGAAGAATCTGCGGAGAAACAATCTTCATTGCGACAGGGAAGATAAGTGTTTCAGCTATTTGTGCCGCTTCATCTCTAGTCGTTGCAAGCCCGGCGGGAAGTGTCTTAAAGCCGTAACATTCCAGAAGCTTCCCGCCCTCAATTTCGCCCAGCTTCAATTTGCCTTCCGCAATACAGTTTTTAATTATTGCATCCGCACGTTCTTTATCGTGTTTAAGATTATACGGGGCAAGCTGCTGGCGGTTAAGCCATGTTGAATATTGATAGAGAGCGCCGAGAGACTTGGCGGCATTTTCAGGAAATCTGAAAACCGGAATTCCACGCTCCTGAAGGTATTTTACTCCTGCGGATACGTCAAAAATGCCCATGAAGCAGCAGAGAACCGGTTTGCTGGAACGCCTTGCGACTCTTGCGATAGCTTCAGCGGTGCCAAGGACATTTGTCATTGACTGCGGGGTAAGTATGACAAGAGCTCCATCGACACCCTCGTCCCTGATCACGGCAGCCAGTGCATTTTCATATCTGTCCTGAGCCGCGTCGCCAATAATATCTACAGGGTTGTGAACATTAGCGGTCATCGGGAGATGACTTGTAAGAGCTTCAACCGTTTCTTCGGAGAATTTAGCAAGGGCCAAACCGGATGAAACAGTCATATCGGTTGCAACGATACCCGGACCGCCCGCATTTGTTACAATGGCAACCCTGTTGCCTGTCGGGACCTTTCTTCTGAGTTTCCCGACTTCATTTTCATTTTTATAGGCAAACGCGCTTGCAAAATCAAAGAGCTCGTCGATTGAATCAGCCCGGATTATGCCTGACTGCCTGAAAATAGCGTCATATACCGCTTCCGTCCCGGCAAGGGCGCCGGTATGTGATGCGGCGGCAAGAGCGCCGGCGCCTGTTCTGCCCGATTTGATTGCGATGATTGGAGTGGGCCTGAAATCTCCGGACGTTATGTTGTTTACAGCATCAATGAACTCGGGTCCTCGGCGGAGCTCTTCGAGATAGATCATAATTACCTCGGTATCGGTATCCTGATGAAGGTATAACAGAAGGTCAAGCTCATCTACATCCGCCTTGTTGCCTATCGAAATGAACTTTGAAAAACCGAAATCCCTGTCCGCGGCAAAATCGAGCACCGCGGTGCAAAGGGCGCCGCTCTGGGAAATGAATGATATATTTCCGAATTTAGGCATGCGCGCCGAAAAACTGGCATTAAGCCCGATCAGGGGTTTGGGGTTGATTACGCCAAGACAGTTGGGGCCCACAACCCTGATCCCGGCTTTACGGCAAACCGAAACGATTTCATTCTCGATTTCAAGACCCTTCCTGCCTACTTCGCGGAAACCGGCCGATACGATTACGATGCCTTTAACCTGTTTTGCGACCGCTTCGTGAACCGCTTTAACCGCAGCCGCAGGAGGTAAGATTATCATTGCAAGATCTATATCGTCAGGGATTTCCGTCAGCCGGGGATAGGCCTTTACGCTTAAAACCGATTTTGCGGACGGGTTCACAGGATAAAGGGTTCCCGTGTAACCTCCTTTTAAAATGTTTGCGAAAATATCGTGCCCCACTTTACCCGGCGTGGTTGAGGCGCCTATTACAGCGACTGATTTTGGCGAAAAAATTGGATCAAGATTGCTCATTTTTTATCCTCAAAGCCTCTTCATATACCTGTTTTCTGGAGAGACCGAATTTTTTTGCCGTCTCTTTTGCGAGAACGGACAGGGGTTTTTTGTTTGAACAGATACTTTCCTTCAGTTCCTTCGTGACCAGTTCCGGAGAAGAAACTTCTTTTTCTTCACATCCTGATACGAGAAGGGTGCACTCGCCTTTTATTTCTGACCGCTGTTTTAAAACGGCCATGATTTCAGATAGTGTTCCTCTGATAAACTCCTCATAAATTTTTGTTATCTCGCGGGATAAAACGGAATCCCTTTCACCAGTTACCGATTTAATTTCTTCAATAAGCCGCAGGATTCTCCTGGGAGATTCGTAAAATATAACCGTTCTTTTTTCTTTACTAAGATCTCTGATCAAATCAAGGCGCTTTTCCTTTTTTTTGGGGCAGAAGCCAACAAAGATAAATGAATCCGTAGCAAGACCGGATACCGATATGGCGGCAACAGCCGCCGATACTCCGGGAACGGGGACAACATTTATCCCGGCTGCTATGGCTTCTTTTATCAGTCGGTACCCAGGGTCGGAAACTGCGGGAGTTCCGGCATTTGATACAAGAGCAACTGATGATCCGTTTTTGAGCCTGTTGATCAGACCGGGAGTTCTCTCTCTTTCGTTATGTTCGTGATAAGATATTAAATGACCCCTGATATTGTGCAGGGATAATAAGTTGCCTGTATGGCGTGTATCTTCCGCTGCAATAAGATCGGCATTCTTTAAAACCGACAAGGCCCTTAAAGTAATATCATCCCTGTTTCCTATCGGGGTTGCAACCACATAGAGAGTTCCGGGCGCGGCATTTGAGCCGGTATCATTTATAAGCGAGGTCGAAGGCATTTTTTATAATCTCTATTTCAGGCTCTTTTCCCGCGGGGCTTATTGAAACAACATCAAATCTTGCTTTTGAGCCGCTCTGATTCGTGATTTTTATATAGTAGAGAGCAACCATCGATATCTTTCTCATTTTTTTCGGGGTTACCGAATATTTGTGGTTTCCATAACTGACCGATTTTCTCGATTTTACCTCGACAAATACTATTGTGTTTTTTTCCTTTGCTATTTTGTCGATTTCTCCAAGCTTTGTCCGGTAA
>JAUPLM010000018.1 GCA_030836965.1 Thermodesulfobacteriota bacterium
AATCGAAATCGGGAGCACATCCAGTGAAAATGACGAGGTATGCATCTTTGTGAAGGATAACGGGGCCGGTTTTGACATGAAATATGCCGATAAGCTTTTCGGCCTGTTTCAGCGTCTCCACCGGGCAGATGATTTTGAAGGAACGGGAGTCGGGCTTGCCAATGTCCGGCGGATCGTACACCGGCACGGCGGCAGGGTATGGGCGGAAGGTAAAGTCGGTGAAGGAGCCACTTTCTGGTTTACATTGCAGGGTTCAGATACCGGGAATTCCGCTACCGCAGAGATTCGGCCGTAGGGAATAATGATGAACTCCGGATTATTGATAAGCAGGCGAAACATGGAAAAAGCGATATTCGATAAGATCGAAATTATGCAGGGGGATATAACAAAACTCGATGTTGATGCGATTGTTAATGCGGCAAACCGTTCGCTTCTGGGTGGTGGCGGAGTTGATGGCGCAATCCACCGGGCTGCAGGGCCTGAACTTCTGGAGGAATGCAGAAAACTCGGGGGATGTAATACCGGAGAAGCAAAGATAACAAAGGGTTATAACCTTAAAGCAGGTCATGTAATTCATACCGTGGGACCTGTTTACAGGGGAAAACCTGAAGAGAGCAGGCTTTTGTCACAATGTTATTTTAACAGCATGCAGCTTGCTTCGCAGAACAATCTGAAATCAATAGCTTTTCCTGCAATAAGCTGCGGAGTTTACGGATATCCTGTAAAGGATGCCTGTAAAATAGCCATTGATACCATATGCAGATTTTTAGAGGAGAAAACAGGTTCTGTCACAAAGGTTATTTTTATTCTATTTTCCTCAAAAGATTATGATATATATGAAAAATACCTTAAAGAGATATCAGAAGCCCAAGCCGTAGTAAGAAAATAACTGTAATATTGAACCGAAAAACGAGCGCATTCACCGCAGCTTGCGGCGGGTAGATTCAAATAGAGTGACCTGTATAAAGAGTCGTAACGAAATGGTCAGGAATATAATCGTTCTTTCGTAACGACTCCTAACAATCCAATAAAATTAAATAATTATTGCAGCACAGCGGCCGGGACAGATTTTACACCCGTTAATATGGTGTTAATATTGATTGACAAATCACATTACTGTAATTAAGTTACGCCCGTATCAGGCAACTTGGAAAGATTCCGTTTTGTTTGAGAAAGCTCATAACGGATTTAATATTTTAATTTATCGAGGAGGATTCAAATGGTTGAGATAACACCCTCGGCTACCCAACAGATAGCCGAATATTTTAAAGGAAAAACAGTTTCGCCTATCAGAATATTTTTAAATGAAGGCGGATGAGGCGGGCCGTCTCTGGCACTGGCTCTGGATGAGCCGAACGAAACTGATAATGTTTATGATATCGATGGATTCAAGTATCTGGTAAATAAGGAATTCATGGAAAAGGCAAAGCCCGTCAAGGTAGATTTTCTCGAAGTCGGTTTTAAGATTACATCCGGATTTGATTTGGGAGCCTCATGCACAAGCTGCGGCACCAAAGGCTCCTGCTGTTCGTAACTATTCTTAATATCTGCATATCCGGGCAACACCAGAAACGGTGTTGCCCTTTTTTTTGGAGGTTTCCCGTATGGCGCTGGTTGAATATACGCTGGATGAAAATGTGGCGATTATAAAGTTAAACAACGGCGAAAATCGGTTTAACCCCGATTTTATCCGAGCTTATCTTGATGTTCTGGACAAGGTGGAAAACGATACTTCAGCCTTAACCCTTGTTGTAACGTCCGCCCATGATAAGATCTTTTCAAACGGTCTTGATCTCGACTGGCTCCTTCCTGTCGTACAGAAGAAAGACGTAAAGGCTGCAAAGGAATTTTTTTATTCCTTGAATGTCCTGTTTAAAAGAACACTGATGTCTCCGATGCTGACTGTAGCCGCCATAAACGGGCATGCATTTGCGGGAGGCGCGATTTACTCATGCGCTTTTGATTTCAGATTCATGCGTTCTGACAGGGGGTTTTTCTGTGTCCCGGAAGTTGATCTTGGAATACCATTTTTGCCGGGAATGCTTGCGTTGCTGAACCGGGCTATTCCCAGGCAGAAGTTCGAGGAGATGCAATTTACAGGGAAGCGCCTTACCGCCGCCGAATGCGCTGAGAACAATATCGTTGCTAAGGCATGTCATATAAATGATCTTATGAATGAAACACTTTCGTTTGCAAAAAGTCTTGCCAAGAGAAGGGCCGTTATTCTGGAGATGAAGAAAAGGATGCATGTAAACATTCTGCATGCCCTGGAGATAGAGGATGTTCCGTATATAGAATCGGGTACATTCAATATTTAAGGGTTCAAGGGGTCAGGGATTCAGGTGGTCGGGGGGCAAATGAAGATTTTTATAACAGGCGGCACCGGTTTTATCGGGTCAAATCTTTCGGCATCCTTACTGAAGAAAGGACATTTTGTTGTTGCGGTCGGAGGGCGTGACGCCGACACAACAAAAAAGGGCCCCTGGCAGGAGAAACTCGAAGATGTCGATGCGGTCATCAATCTTGCCGGAAGAAGCATTTTCAAACGCTGGGACGAAAAATACAAAAAATCGATTTATGACAGCAGGATCCTAACCACGCGCAATCTTGTAGAAGCGCTTCCCGCAGGAAAAAACATAACTCTTTGCAGCACTTCAGCAGCCGGTTACTATGGCGACAGAGGGGAGGATATCCTCACGGAGAGCGAGCCGTCAGGCAGCGATTTTCTGGCAACGGTCTGCAGGGATTGGGAAAAAGAGGCATTTAAAGCTAAAGATAAAGGCGTGAGGGTTGCAGCGATGCGTTTCGGTGTTGTTCTCGGGAGAGACGGCGGGGCGCTGGAAAAAATGATACCTCCGATCCGCTTTTTCGTCGGCGGGCCAATCGGCAATGGCAGGCAGTGGTTCCCATGGATTCATATTGAAGATCTTATTTCAGCAATTTTGTTTGTTATTGAAAATAAGCAAATAAACGGCCCGTTAAACTTTTCTGCTCCGAAACCGGCAAGAAATATTGAACTTGTAAAAACCATTGCCGGTATCCTTCACCGGCCGGCCATTATGCCGGCCCCTTCTTTCATTATACGGCTTATTCTGGGGGAATTCGGCTCTTCCGTTTTGGCAAGCCAGAGGGTGATACCTGATAAACTCCTGAAATACGGCTTTAAATTCAAATATCCTGATATAATAAGCGCTGTTTCAAATATTATGGATAATTCCCAAAAGAGTCGGTGAGTCTGTGGGGATCCGGGGGTTCAGGGATTCCGGTTTTTGAAGCTCCCCGCAGCAAGCTACGGGGAATCTTCGACCGTATGGAATGACATAAAATA
>JAUPLM010000233.1 GCA_030836965.1 Thermodesulfobacteriota bacterium
GAGTCTTCAATGGGTAGTACGAAACACGCAGCAAGCTGTCCCAGTCTCCTCCCGGCATTCATCAGAGTCGGGGAGTTCGGCAGAAACAAGAGGTTGGCCAGAAGGGAGAGGAATTTTTTTTCCGTTTTTTTTACGTCACAAGAAGAGTCAAATAAAGAATCGGCGGAAGCAATGTGCTTTGCAACCCTTATAAACATATCTTCGGGAGTCTCTGTAGCTTTTCCGCCCTTATTTTTTTTCAGATAACGTTTTTCGAGAATTATTCCGGCATTATTTGAAATAGGTATTTTCATGGCTGTTTTCAACCTTTATGGTTCAGAAATCATTTATTCCGGATCAATTCATTTTTCATGTGCAATATAAAAGCATTGCATATCGGTGAAATACTTCTTTGCCTGTTTCGCGTCAGATAAAAATTGCGTTTCAGATTAAGGCCTTCTATTGCAAGTGCTTTTAAAGATCCTTCGATTAAATCTCCCTCGACGGCTATAGTCGAAAGGATTGATACTCCGGCTTTGTTTTTTATTCCCTGCCTTACGGCCTCAGTACTTCCCATTTGTGCTGAAATGTTAAGATCGTCTATCCCGTATCCTGCTGCATTCAGATTCTGCTCGATGGATTTTAACGTACCCGATCCGCGTTCTCTTATAATAAAAGGTTCGGCGAGAAGCATTTTTAAGTCAATACTCTTTTTCTTTCCCCATTTGTGACCGGATGGAACAATAAGGCGCATTTCATCGGCAATGAGAATTTCCTGAAAAATTTGTTTATCTTTTTTTTCTGCACCAACAACTCCGGCCTCAAGAATACCTGAAAGAGTCTCATTTATTATTTTATCGGTGTCGCCGATGACAAGTGAAATTTTTACATCGGGATAAATTCTGGTAAAAGCCGCTACAATCCGTGGAAGGATATATTCTCCCGGAATAGTACTTCCGCCTATAACAAAATTTCCTTTTATGCTTCCCTGAAATTCTGATATAGCGCTTTTCATTTCATCATGTAATGACATGAGTTTTATTGCATAAGAGTAAAGCAGTTCTCCGGCTTTTGTTGGAACCGCTTCTTTTGATAAGCGGTCAATAAGGCGACATCCGAAATGGGATTCCAAATCTCTTATATGACTGCTGACCGTAGGCTGGGAAAGATAAGCGGTTTCACCGGCTTTTGAAAAGCTCTTGTGCTCGACAACTTTACAAAAGATGTTTAGGTGCCATAGATCCATTATTATTTTAACCGAAATAGTAAGGGCTACGCCTCGCTGCTTGTGCGGGGTGTTTCACCTGGAATTAAAACCGAACTTCTCTTTCAGTCTCTGATTAACTATGGGAGGAACCATGCCGTTTATATTTCCTCCAAAACGCGCCGCTTCTTTTATTATTGAAGAACTGGTAAAAATCCATCTTAAACCGGTCATAAGAAATACAGTCTGAATTTCCCTGTCAAGACGCCGGTTCATCAGAGCAAGCTGGAATTCATATTCAAAATCGGATACTGCGCGCATTCCGCGAAGAATCGCGTGACTTTTTTTCTTTGCAGCATAATCCACAAGAAGTCCGTCGAACGTATCTATTTCAACATTATTTATTTTTTTTAAACTCACTTTCAGCATTTTTATCCGTTCATCGACGGTAAATAAAGATTCCTTGCCTGGGTTATGTAAAATGGCAACTATTATTTTGTCGAAGAGCTTGAGACCTCTTTCAAGAATGTCAATGTGGCCGTTTGTAACTGGATCAAAAGAACCGGGATAAACAGCAATTCTTTTCATTGATTTATTATCCTATAACATTGGTTTTGGTTATCCGAGACCTTTACATAATAAGATATTTCATATCATATATTTTATAAATGAAACAAGGGTTTTCCCGTATCTTCTTTGATCTTCAATGTTATAACCGGGAAGATCTTCGGGGATAGTTTCAAGTATATCATGTTCGATTACCAGCAGGGCTTCTTTTTCTAGAATTCGGTTTCCGGAGAGGTTTATCAAAGTTGGCCTGATCAAATTTTTATTATAGGGAGGATCCATGAAAACGAGATTTACACAAGGAGTCTCACACCTTAAATCAATAAAAGTTCTTTCAATATTTAATCCCGCAATTTTAATTCTGTCGTTGAGTCCGCAAATCTCCGTATTTTTTTTAATGATAGAAAGAGCCTCTTTATCATTATCGATAAAGAATGCAAATGATGCTCCTCTGCTCAGGGCTTCAATGCCCAGAGCTCCGGTTCCCGCAAAAAGGTCAAGGACTACTGAATCTGCAACACGAGCGGAAAGAATGCTGAAAATACTTTCTCTTAATCGATCCGCTGTAGGTCTTATCCTGACGCCTTTTGGCGAAAAAAGCTTTCTGCCTTTTAAATTACCGCTTATTATCCTCAAGCCCATTAGATTTCAGATGCTTTAATTTTTTGTGAAGATAGCTTCGTCCGACATCGATTTTCTTGGCTGTTTTTGAAATATTTTTTTCATTTTCCGAAAGCTTTCTTTTAAGAAATTCTTTTTCGAAAGCCTTTTTGGCGTTTTTCAAACTATCAATCCTAAAAAACTCCTGTTCGGGAGATTCAGTTACTTCTTTAACAGGAGATTTATACTGGTCCGGAATATCAGACACACCGACTACGTTTTTTTCAACCATTATGGCGGTCTGCAGAACAAAGTTCTTAAGCTCTCTTACATTTCCCGGCCAGGAATAGCCGCATAATAATTCAAGGGCTTTAGGTGAAAGTGTCTTCTTTTCGCTTTTAAATTGTTTAGAGTATTCGGTGAAAAAAGTATCGATTAAAACGGGTATATCTTCTTTACGGGCTCTTAAAGGGGGCACCTCTATAGGAACTACATTAAGCCGGTAATAGAGATCTTCCCTGAAAGATCCTTTCTCAATTTCTTTTTCAAGGGACTTATTGCTCGCTGCAATTATCCTCACATTTACATTTATAGTCCTTCTTCCGCCAACTCTCTGAAACTTCTTTTCCTGCAGGACTCTCAATATTTTTGCCTGAGTTTTTAAACTCATGTCACCTATATCATCAAGAAAAATGGTCCCATTATCGGCCAATTCGAATTTTCCTCTTTTTTTAGCGGTTTCTTCGGTGAATACCCCTTTTTCATGTCCAAAAAGTTCGCTTTCGATAAATTCTTCCGGAATTGTTGCGCAATCGACAGTTATAAACGGCTCTTCAATCCGGGCGCTTAGCTGGTAAATTGTACGGGCAACCAGCTCTTTGCCTGTGCCGTTCTCACCTGTGATCAGCACCCATGCATCTGTCGGAGCCACAACAGCTATCTTTTTCTTCAATTCAACTATCGGTGGACTGGTGCCGTTTATTGAATGTTTTTCGATTGTTTTTTTTCTAAGATATCTGTTTTCTTCTTCCAGGCGCCTGAAATTCAGCGCGTTGCTGATCGCAACTATTATTTTGTCTATTGACAGAGGTTTTTCTATTAAATCATATGCTCCGAGTTTTGTTGCTTTTACAGCAGTTTCTATATTACCGTGACCGGTAATGACTATAACCTGCACATAAGGATTTTCTTTTTTAATCTGTTTTAACGTTTCTATCCCGTCTATTCCGGGCATCCATATGTCCAGAAGAACAAGATCCGGTGATTCCTTGTCGATAATCTTCAGCCCTTCATACCCGTTAGAAGCTGTCATGACTTCAAAGCCCTCATCGGATAGAAGGCCGCTTAATGATTTAAGTATTGACGGTTCGTCATCAACAATTAATATGGAAGGAAACATTGTTTTTATTCCTTTAATCAGATTATCACGAATGATTAATTTGTTAAAAACATTCTACGAATGTTTTATAAAAAACAGGGTTAAATTACAGGAAGTTCAATGATAAATTTTGTTCCTTTCGGGTAATTGTCCTGAACCCGGATTACACCTTTATGGTCGTTAATAATTGTGTTAACTATAGTGAGCCCAAGGCCGGACCCGGTTTTTTTTGTTGAAAAATTCGGCTCAAAAAGGCGTGACTTGTCTTCTTCCGATACACCGGCTCCGTCATCAGCAACTTCAATACCGACTGTTTTTAATTCATTATCGTGCCAAAGAGTAATAACAATATTGCCGTGATCTTTAATTGCAGCCACCGCATTATCAACCAGATTGATCATAGCCTGTTTTATCTGCTGCCTGTCAAGGTTAAGACGTGGTATGTTATCAGGAATGTTCATGCTGAAAATAATTTTGTGATGACCTTCCTTATAAAGCGCAACCGTTTCCCTGATTATGGGAGGTAAATCACAAGGGACCGGATTTGCAGCAGGGAATCTAGCAAAGGATGAAAATTCATTAACAATGTTTTTGATTAAATCAACATGATCTATAATCATTCTGGTACATTCTTCAAATACCGGCTCGTTGATTTGTTTTGAATATTTACGCTTAATTCGCTGGGCGGACAGCTTGATAGGGGTCAGGGGATTTTTTACTTCGTGAGCTATCCGTCGCGCCACCTCCCTCCACGCAGCCACTCTCTGGGCTTTCTCAAGTTCGGTCAGGTCGTCAAAAACCATAACCAGTCCCATGTGTTGCTCAGAATCATCTTTTAATGCGTTGACATTTATGAGAAAACTGCGGCGTCTCTCCCCAATGGAAAGTCTCAGAGGTAATTCAACGGCATTATCTTTTGATGCAGCAAGGCTTTCCATTATTTCACCGGCAAGGTTAAGATGCTGATCTTTTAAAAGGTTTTTATAGCTTTTCCCTATGATTTCATTAGGTTCAAGATTAAGCATCTTTTCTGCCGACTTGTTTATTGTCGTTATTATTCCGTCAGCGTCAAGCGTTATAACTCCCGTCGAGATGTTTTTTAATACGATTTCCATATACCGTCGTCTTTCTTCAATCTCGATGTTCTGCTGGCCAAGCCTTTTTGCCGAAAGCTCAAGTTGTTCCCGTCCGGTCCTTAGATCTTTTGTCATTTTATTAAATGAGTCGACAAGGCTTCCGATTTCATCATCCGACTTTATATTGATGCTGAAACCAAGATCTCCTTCAGCGACTCTCCGCGTTCCATCGGCCAGCTCCATAATAGGAATAGTGATTGATTTGGCAAGATAAAAACCGAACCAGATGGCGCAAAAAAGTACAAGCAATGCAACAATAGAGAGTAATATATAATATGAAAGCTGAATTGGTTTTTTAACAAGTTTGATTTGCTGATATTCTTCAAAGCCAAGAGAAATGGATTTCATCTTGTTGGAAAGATGATTTGAAATCAGGGTTGTTAAAACGATATATCCGTCTGCGTAATTGGGCTGAACGCCGAAAGGCACTGTCCCGATAATCCTTACAAGCTCGCCCTGGGATATCTTTTCTGTGATGATCCGGACATTTTTGGGAGACATATCTTTTCGAATATTATCTGGAGTAATCGTATCTAAAGGGAGGTTATCAAGCTCTGGTGCAAGCGCAAAAGAGATTCGTTTGAAATCACTGTTATATAATTCTATAGCGTTTATATTGAATGACCTTTGAACAACCGCCAGATATTGGGAAAGAGAATTTTGTTTAAGGGGGTCTATGAGTTTTTTGGAGTTGATTTGATACGAAATTCTTTCCAGATAAAACCTGTTGTTATCTTCAATACGGTCATAATAATATCGCCCGACATCAAGTGAATTTTCAAGCGCCTGCTCAACCGGAACATTGAACCAGAATTCAATACTTGTAGTTATAAAGCTGATCGAGAAGAAAAATAATATTATTGTGGGCAAAAGGGTCAGGGTACCGAAAGCTATGACAAGTTTGGTGCGGAGCTTCGCCCCCATGGCCTTCTTTTTTCTGTCGTAAAGAAGTTTAAAGAGATTTCTGAATACCAGAAATATCAATAGGATGAGCAATAATAAATTTATGTTGATCAGGATAAACATCAGAACCGTATTTGATACAGGTATGTCGGTTCCGAATTTAACGATTCTGTTTTCAAGAAACGTTAAAAAAGCAACAATAAATATTATTGCAATGATTATTACGCCTTCTCTTTTACGTCTGAAGCTTTCCTGTGAGGAGTCTGTAGAATATCTATTAGAGGATAAGTTGTTGTTCATATCTGTTTTTTAAGAAGAGACGTTCAATAACCGGACCTTAGGATTTGTTGGTAAGTTAGAAATAATTTTTAATTTACTAATAGACAAAGTCTATTAAGTACCAATCGGTTTCAAAGTCCCATAAAGAAACAAACAGAAAAACATAATGAAGGTAAAACGGCAGGGTAAGTTTGCTGACTTCTGCTTTGGCCTCTATTTGGTAATGGCCGTTTTTTTCCAGTCTGTTTAACTGGACAATTTTTAATCCGTCAATCTGAGTCATCAGTTCCTGAGCTTCTTTAAATGATTCGGTAACAACCGGTTCGCTGTTTTTCCATGGTCGTGAAACGGTATAAATTTTTTTCAGGGTGTCGTATTTAATTGTATGGGTTAAATAAATATCGGCGATATTGCTGTTAAACCATAAGTCTTTCACTCTGTTAAGTTTGATATAAAATGAGAATGTTGCAGGCACTCCGCTCAATATTGCCTTATTCATATCTTCTCTGAAAGCGCCGTCCAGATTTATCTTAAAGAGAAGGTCATCATGATACCTGGTAATTGCAATGTTGGTAAGTTTTGCCTCCTGAGCAAAACTTGTTCCCTGCAGAGCAAGAATTAAGCAGAGAAAAACCAGCCATGTTTTATATTTTCGAAGTGTTTTCATTTCTGTATTTATCTTTCGTTATCATTTTAGAGTTTGGGTTTCCCAGGATTCCTTTTCTGAAAAAAAAGTTTCAATAAAAGCATGATTAAAAGCATGTCCTGATTTATTGAGCACGAAATGCCCGATTACAGGCAAACCAAGAAGAGAAAAGTCACCTATTGAATCCAGGATTTTATGTCTTACAAATTCATCCGGAAAACGAAGCCCGTCATTGTTTAAAATGGTGCTTTTGTCAATTACAACAGCATTATCAAGAGATCCTCCACGAGCAAAACCGTACTGCTTAAGATATTCGATTTCATGTAAAAAGCCGAAAGTTCTTGCGCTGCATATTTCCTGCTCAAATACAGAGTCGGTAATTCCGGCGGAAAAAGTCTGTGTTTTTATAAGAGGATGATCAAATTCTATAGTGCATGTAATTTTAAAATCTGATGAAGGATATATTCCTACAGATTTTCCGTCTTTTTTCAGCTCAATAGGTTTCTTTATAACAAAATAATATCTAGGGGAATCCTGTTCCTCAATTCCTGCTTCTTTTATCAGGCGTGTGAAAGGTTCGGCACTTCCATCCATTATCGGCATTTCGTATGAATCTAGCGAAACGGCTGCATTGTCAATTGAAAGTCCGGCAAATGTTGCCATAAGATGCTCAATCGTTGAAACTATAAAACCGTCATGCCCGAGAACAGTTGCGAGGCTGGTATCCACAACCATGCTGAAGCGGGCAGGTATGCTTGGATTATCGGGGAGATCGGTTCTTATGAATTTTATTCCATAATTTGCAGGCGCCGGTTTTATGGTCAGATTAACATCCTTGCCTGAGTGAACACCAATCCCCGAACAGTAAACGGCTTTTGCAACAGTTCTTTGATTTAAATAGTATCCCATTATATTATCAGTCAGAAATCCAAATCCCATTAATCAGCATTACAATTCAACAGTCAACTGCTATTATTGAAGCGGGTTATGCACTGACCTTTGAGCCATCTGCGACTTGTCGCCTGCAGGACTCTTTATCAGTTCTCGATCAAAGGAGAATGGACGCTAAAGTTTCTGCCCAGTGCTTCAATACAGCATGTATCAGGAAATAATGCGGACTATATCTCAGAATAATTTGTATCGCAAGAATATCTTATAATCATATTTATTGTCAACAAATTCTTGATCTTAACAATATTGTTATGTATAAATGATTTTCGGGTCCGGCCTTTAACTTTTAAAAAGGGGGAAACATGCTTGCAAAGGTTTTAAGCAGCGCGGTTATCGGCATAGACGCGTACCAGGTTGAAGTGGAGGTGGATATTGCTTCAGGACTCCCCTCTTTTACGACGGTAGGCCTTCCGGAAGCAGCAGTAAAGGAAAGCAGGGAACGGGTAAAATCCGCAATCACAAATTCCGGATATTCGTTTCCTGACGACAGAATAACGGTTAACCTTGCCCCTGCAAACATAAAAAAAGAAGGAACAGGCTTTGATCTGCCGATAGCCCTTGGAATACTTGCCGCGACAGGCGTTGTTATGGGAAAAAAGCTCGCAAAATATCTGGTGCTCGGCGAACTGTCGCTGGACGGGCGTATAAAACCTGTAAACGGTTCTCTTCCTATGGCGCTTGCGGCTAAAGATGCAGGTTATGAAGGTATTATCGTTCCTGTTGAAAACGGGAAAGAGGCTTCCGTTGTAGGAGGAATTTCTGTTTTCCCGGTTGAAAC
The DNA here is from genome assembly GCA_030836965.1 of Thermodesulfobacteriota bacterium. Lineage (GTDB taxonomy): Bacteria > Desulfobacterota > Desulfobacteria > Desulfobacterales > RPRI01 > RPRI01. Next base: position 8,422 of record JAUPLM010000233.1, read on the forward strand.
ACTCTCTCAGGCTGCCGATTTTTTCCGCGGAACCGAAAAACTCAAGGCGGCAAAAACCGAAATATCCGAATTATTTAAAAATAACAGCCAGCATGATGTCGATTTTTCCGAAGTAAGAGGACAGGAGCATGCCAAAAGGGCGATGGAAGTAGCTGCGGCAGGTGGCCATAATCTCATCATGATCGGTCCCCCCGGGTCAGGAAAAACTATGCTTGCAAAACGCCTCCCCTCCATATTGCCTCCCATAACTTTTGAAGAAGCGCTTGAGACTACAAAGGTATACAGTGTTGTGGGTATGCTTCCCAAAGGAGACGCTCTGATAGTCAAAAGGCCTTTCCGATCTCCACACCACACTATTTCGGATGCAGGTTTGATAGGAGGTGGACATGTGCCGAAACCGGGAGAGGTCAGCCTTGCGCATAACGGAGTTCTTTTTTTGGATGAGCTTTCAGAGTTCAAGAAGCATGTCCTTGAGGTACTGAGGCAGCCGCTTGAAGATTTGAAGGTTACGATATCAAGAGCATCATCGACAATCACATATCCGTCGAGTTTCATGCTTGTTTCTGCTATGAATCCGTGCCCGTGCGGCTATTTCTCGGATCCCAAGCATGAATGCAAATGCACATATCAGCAGATACACAGA
>JAUPLM010000234.1 GCA_030836965.1 Thermodesulfobacteriota bacterium
ATTTCATAGATCATGCTTCTTAACGTATCAGTGTCGAGAACCTTGTATTTTATTCTTTCGATGTCGCCCCTTATTCTCAGAGCAGGAGGCTGTCCTGCAACAAGATGCAGGTCGGAAGCGCCCTGCTCATTCATAAGTTTAAAAAAAGCGTCGATTTTTGCCATTGGTAAACTCCTGCCCGAATTGGTTCCCGGTCTCCTGATTTATCGGACCGGGAATTATGAAAGGAACCAAAATGTTCCGTCTTGCCTGCACCAAATTAAAACAGTAAATTTTCCAGGATATCAATAACCGGGAACAACCAGGCCGCTGTAAAAAATAAAGTGGTCATCCGTATGTAAAAAACTGCATAAGGAACCGCAGCTAAAATCTTGAACTGCACCAGTTATTCGCAGCGGCTCCTAAACCGCCTGGACAAGCAGTTTAATCTTTGCATCATCTTCGTCCATTGCCTTCTGCTCTCCTCTGCCCATTTCCAGCAGCTTGGAGTGAGTTTCGATTATGGAAGTGATACGGACTTCCATCTGGATTCGCTGGCGCTTAAGCTCTGCAATATCTTCCTGCAACTGGAACAGCCTGTTGTTTGCCCGGCTTAATATCTTTTCGGCTTTTACTTCAGCATCTGCAATAATTACTTCAGCGGATTTCTGTGCGTTATCTTTCATCTGTTCCATAACGCTCTGGGAATTTAATAGAGCCAGTTTGAAAGTTTCTTCTCTGTTCAGGTGTTCTTTTATATCCTGCCTCAGCTTGTCGATTTCATTTTTCAGTTTCTCATTTTCATTCATCCGCAACTGAAAGGCATCTGCAATATCTCCCAGAAACCCGTCGACTTCCCTGACATCAAATCCTCTGAAACTTATTTTAAATTTGTGCTGAATAATATCAAGAGGCGTCATATCCATATATCCTCCTTAACAGATAAGTTAAAATCATGAAAGTGTGAAGGCAAGATTATAAAGGCTGCCTACAATAAATTTTTCAAGAAACACTATTACGAGAATAACGATAATCGGCGAAATATCTAAACCTCCCATAAATGGCACTCTTGAGCGAATGGGATAAAGCACGGGTTCGGTTATATTATGAATAAACCTGACTATTTGATTATACGGATCCGGGTTTACCCATGATAAAACAGCACGTGCAATAATCACCCACATGTAAAAATTCAATACATAATGAATTACGGTAGCCGAAGCTTTCAAAAAATTTCCCAGAATGAACATCAGGAATATAACCTTTCATATAATGAGCGTATTATAACTATTCTCGATACGGAATCAGATTATCGATAATAGAGAGTTTCCGGATGGAAACCAAACATAATTTCTGTTTATCAATAGAAATAATTCTGATATAACTAATTATATTTTCAAAGAATAGTCAAGAGATTTCGATAAAATTCATTGACATGCGCAAACCTGACGGTTGAGAATGGGATTAAAAGGATCTGGAGGTTAAATGGCAAAGCTTAACAGAAAAACCGGTTTTATCGGCGCCGGAAACATGGCGGAAGCATTTATCGGAGCCGTTACGCGGGCTGGAATCATTCCTTCGACAATGATCTATGCGAGCGATGTAAACCCGGACCGGCTCAACATGTTAAAAAAAACTTACGGCATATCGGTCATGGATGATAATTATAAAATTTTTTCCATGAGCGATATAATAATTCTTGCAGTAAAGCCCCAGCAGATGTCCGATGTTTTGTCTAAGATTACAGGCAGCTATGAATACAGCATAGAGCGCAGAAAAATAGTTATATCAATAGCAGCGGGAATTACATTGGGGAAACTTGAAAGTTTCCTGTATGCTCCGCTTTCAAGAGAGGACCGCGATAAACTTCCGCTCATAAGGGTAATGCCTAATACCCCGGCTCTTGTTCTGGCCGGCATGGCCGGCATGTCGGCGAACAGGAATGCCGTACCCGATGATATCAATACAGCAAGAACTATTCTTGAAGCCATGGGGAAAGTGATCGAGTTTAAGGAGGAAGCTCTTGACGCCGTAACCGCCCTTTCAGGTTCGGGACCTGCTTATGTTTTTTATCTTGCCGAATCCATGATTCAGGCCGGCATAGATATGGGGCTTGATCCTTATGACGCAGCGATTCTTGCGGTTACTACCCTGAAAGGATCTGCAACCCTGATTGAGGAGATCGGCGAATCTCCGGAATTATTGCGCAGGCGGGTAACCTCTCCCGGAGGGACAACCGAGGAAGCATTCAAGGTACTTGAAAAAAGGAAGGTAAAAGAAGCGATAATTGAAGCTATAACCGCAGCAGCAAGGCGTTCAAAAGAGCTCAGCCGGTGAACGGCATGTTTACTGAAACAATATCATATTCGGCCGCCTTTATCGCCGGACTCGTCTCTTTTTTTTCTCCCTGCATCTTTCCGCTTATTCCCGGGTACTTTACATTCATTACAGGGTTTTCGCTGGATCAGCTGACCGGTGAATACGACGCCCGGATAAGAAAAAAAGTACTATTTTCAACTGCCTCGTATGTGCTGGGTTTTTCATCCGTATTTATTCTGATGGGTGCATCCGCTTCATTTCTCGGCAGTATTGTCTTTGAATACCGGGAGATAATAAGAGTAGCCGGAGGCCTGGTCGTAATTCTGCTGGGAATTCATTTAACCGGCATAATTCGCATCCGGAGCCTCGAATTTGAAAAAAGGATCCAGGTAAGAAACAAACCTCTTAATTATATCGGAGCGTATCTTGTAGGAACGGCTTTCGGGGCCGGCTGGAGTCCGTGCATCGGGCCGTTGCTGGGCTCTATTCTGATATATGCCGGCAGCCGGGAGACGGTTTACGAAGGCGTTTTGCTTCTTACTTCCTATTCGGCCGGACTTGCCGTTCCATTTATCATAATATCAGTTTTCATTAATTATCTTGTAATATTTATTAAACAAGTGACTTTTACGATGAAATACATTAACGTTTCAGCCGGGATACTGCTTGTAGTTATCGGGCTTTTGCTTGTCACAAACAGGCTATAGTTTCCAAGCCGGAAATGGCCCTTTTGTGCGATCTCAGTGTCAATCTGCGGGATTTCTTGTGCGACATACTATGCGTATGCCTCCGCGCAATCCCTTGATTTTCTTGAGCTTGCCCAAAATTGCCAATTTTA
>JAUPLM010000235.1 GCA_030836965.1 Thermodesulfobacteriota bacterium
AAGATCTTTACGGCAAGCTCATGCTCTCTATCTCTTGTAAGCAGCTTATGATTGCTGATTTCCATGAGGTAACGCTGCAGCGGGTCGTATTTTGCAAGCGATTTTTCAGCGCTCTTCTCTTTATTTTTATTTTCTTTGGGCATTAATAAGCACCTTTTTCACTCTTCATGATATGATTACTATTTAAGACGGCAAAGTAAAAAGCTCATGCTGTCTCTTTTTTTTATGGACATATAAAAAGGGGTATGATAGCTGGATGTCACACGCGCCTGTAGCTCAGCTGGATAGAGCAACGGACTTCTAATCCGTAGGTCGCACGTTCGAGTCGTGCCAGGCGCGCCATCCTTTTCCTTTTGATGATACTCTATCATAATTTCAATGTTTTTCAATGCGAATTAACGGAATTATTGATCATAAGGAATTTAAAAGGAGATTTTTGCATAACATGCCCTTTGAGGTTGGCATAGTTAATCGGTTTTGCTGTTTTGCAAGAAATTGTTACGAAACATAACAACACCCCCAAATTGTCAACAAAGAGACACAGGCAGAGACGAAATAACGACTTCGTGGGCGTATATCCGATGGGACTGTACATACCTGATGGAGTCCGCCAAAGGCCTGTGGCGGACTGCCGTTGACGAAGTCTGGATCTGATCTTGCTAAACGACAAAACCGATTAACTGCGCCAGCTTCTTAGCAGATGTTATAAAAAGCTCTAAAAGGGGAATCCGTGCAGGGAATCGTTACTGTCATAAAATTGATAGCTGTGTTTGCGGCCGCTACTTACCTTGGCAGGTGGTTTCAGGCTGAAATCAAAAAAAGCGCGCTGAGGAGAGAGCCCTGGCATAAACCCTACTTATCCCTTCCGGGAATCATCATTCTGGCTTCTATGTTTCTGCTTCCGCTTTTATTATGGATAATAAAGTCAAATTGATAACTTAGAGGTATCTGCATAACATGCTATTGGGGGCCGGCCTATTGATTGTATATTATGCAAAGTTCTCAAATATCCGGTTCCGATTGCCTTTTATCCGGTTTTCTGCAGAATTTATACGCTATAAGATATGGAAGCTCAGCTGCAAATTCCAGAATATACCCCGCTAATATCAGAAGATATATAAAAGGGAGTTTTATAAGATGAAACTTAACTATTTCATACAGTTCTTTATATTTCACAGATGATCATTCCTTATAAAAATAATATGTCATCAGCTTTGCCTTTTCATAAACAAGCCTGATTTATGCATGATGAAAATTCTTGACTATATCTATTACAACGGGATATTTTTTAAAAGGATTAAATTGTTTATCCGTTTTTTTTAAAGCCATACATTCAAATCAACTTCTACAGTATGGAGTTTCAACATGCCCTTTTCATCCAAGTCCGGCAATGGCGGGATAACCATGGATACCGGTGTCGACAGCTTATCCCACGACAAAAGGCTTGATAAACTCTTAAAATCAGTTCTGTCCGAAGTAAAGGATTATGCTGAAGCACAGATAAAACATATAAAGCAGGGTGCCCAGATAGGCCTTGCTCTTTCCTGCGAAAAAGATATCAACAAGCTCCTTGAAATGATCGTTCTCGAAGCAAGGGTCATGTCGAATGCCGATGCCGGTACCCTATATATCACTGATAAGGAAAACAGGCATCTTAATTTCAAGATCATGCAGAACGACACCATGAATATCAGAATGGGCGGGACCAGCGGTGTTGAGATCGATCTGCCGAGTGTTCCGCTGTACAGAGACGGTAAACCGAATCATTCCAACGTATCCTCCCATGTAGCCGTATCAGGAGAGATTGTAAACATTACGGATGTATATGAGGCCGAAGGTTTTGATTTCACCGGCCCTAAAAAATACGACGCAACTACAGGTTACCGCTCAAAATCAATGCTGGTTATCCCGTTAAGAAATCATGAAAATGACATAATAGGGGTTCTTCAGCTTCTTAATGCAAAAAATCCTGAAACAGGAGAAATCATAAGGTTCTCAAATGAATACGTAGATGAAATAGCTTCCCTCGCCTCCCAGGCCGCGGTAGCTTTGACAAACACACAGCTGATTCAGGATTTAAAAAACCTCTTCTATGCCTTTATAAAAAGCATTGCCACTGCAATCGATGAAAAGTCTCCTTACACCGGCGGCCATATCAACAGGGTGGTCGACCTGTCCATGCTGATAGCCGAAAATATCAATGATACAAAGAGTCCGCCTTTTAAAAAGATTACATTTAGCGATTACGAACTCGAAGAGATACGCATCGCGGCATGGATGCATGACGTAGGCAAAATAACCACCCCGGAATACGTGATAGACAAGAGAACCAAGCTTCAGACAATCTATGACCGCATCAATCTTATAGAAACACGATTCAGCCTGATTGCAAAAACACTCGAAACCGAATATCTTGCAAAAAAACTGGATCTTATTAATAAGGGGGCGGAAGATGAGATAATCAGGCACCTTGGTTCGGAACTTTCGGAAAAGCTGGAAGAACTTGACCGGGACCTGCAGATTGTAAAGGCATGTAATCTTCCCGGTGAGTTTTTAACCGATGAGAACGTAAAAAGAATCAAATACATCGCGGCAAGAAAATATAAGATGCCGGACGGCGAGCACCCATATCTCACCGAAGATGAGCGCGACAACCTGCTGGTGCGAAAAGGTTCCCTTACCGATATGGAACGGAGGATAATAGAAAATCATGCGGCTATCACCTTTAAGATATTGACGCATCTTCCCTTCCCGCGGAAGCTTATAAATGTACCGGAATATGCTTCAGGACATCATGAAAAACTGGACGGCTCGGGTTATCCCAGAGCGCTCACGGCGGAGAATATGCCGCTGCAGTCACGAATAATAGCAGTTGCCGATATATTCGAAGCCCTGACGGCAAGGGACAGGCCGTATAAAAAGCCCATGCTTCTTTCCCAGGCCCTCGAAATAATGGGCAAAATGAAAAATGATAATCATATAGATCCCGACATATACAGCCTTTTCATTGAAAACAGGCTTTATGAGAAATATTTTCTGAAAGAGTCGGAAAGCAAATAAAGGAGCGGAATAATGGGAACAGACAACATCTTTTTTCTGGAAAATCTGGAATGGTTTGATGACACAGGCAGGGAGCTTGTTCGCCGTATTCCCGAAAAAGGCTCCGGAGAGATCAAATACGGAGCGCAAATGACCGTAAGGCAAAGCCAGGCAGGAGTCTTTTTCTACAAGGGGAAAGCCATCGACGCCTTCGGTCCCGGACGCCATACACTCAAGACCGCCAATATCCCGGTACTCACAAAAATAGCAAGCATCCCGTGGGGCATGTCCAGCCCTCTCAGGGCCGAAGTCTATTTTGTAAACCTCAAGGTCTTCACAAACCTTAAATGGGGCACGCGGGACCCTGTGGCATTCAAAGATTCCCAACTCGGACTCGTGAGATTGCGGGCTTTCGGAATATTCAATATGCAGGTCGCACAGCCTGTTCTTTTCATAAACAGCATGGTCGGAACCCAGGGGATTTTCACAACCGCCGAAATTGAAGAGTATTTAAACAGCGTGATCGTATCGAGATTCAACGACTACATGGGAGAAGCGCTCGATTCCATACTGAACCTGCCGGCCAAGTACGAAAATATAGCGGAAGGGCTGGCGAAGCGCCTTAAAGCCGATTTCGGCCGTTTCGGACTTGCTCTGTCGGATATCTATATCAACTCAATCACTCCTCCGCCCGAAGTTCAGCAGGCAATAGATGACCGGAGCCGCATCGGCCTCTTTGATGACATGAACAAACTGATGCAGTTGAAAGCCGCGATGGCGATGGAAAAAGCATCGGAAGCGGATGGAGCTTCGGCAGGAATGGGTACAGGACTTGGAATTATGATGCCAGCGATGTTTGCACAATACTATACAGCCGGAGAAAAGAAACCGGGCAATGCAGGCGAAAAAGAATCGGTGAATTGCCCTGAATGCGGTAATCAGGTTACTTTTGACGCAAAATTCTGCCAGTCCTGCGGCCACCAGCAGCTTGTATTTGTCCGCTGCGGAAGCTGCGGAAAGAATCTTACCCCCAACTCCAATTTCTGCCCCCGCTGCGGTCATCCCGCCGGAGAAAAAGAAAAACCGAGATCATGCGCCAAATGCGGGGATAAAAATCTGGCCGACTCGGTTTTCTGCAATATGTGCGGTGAAAAGCTTTAACATAAGCATAGAGCATAATTGCCCCCAGTGCGGCGCGCCTGTGTCTCTCGAAGAGACAGACCGTCTTTTTGCGTGCCCTTTCTGCAGGGTCAAATCTTTTCTTCCGGAAAACGGCTATTTCCGTTACGTTCTTCCCTGCCCCGACCCGGCCCCCGGGCAGCCAGATGTCTATTTCCCGTACTGGCGATTCAAGGGAACCCTCTGTTCAAGCAATCCCGCGGAGACAGTCTACAGATTTATAGACATAAGCCACCAGGGAACGAAATCTGATATATTTCCCGTATCTCTCGGATTCCGGACTCAGGCTCTGAAGCTTAAATTCGCTCTCCCTGAAACTCCGGGGATATTTATAAAACCTGAGCTTTCTCCGGACGACCTGGTCGGCATCGCCGAAAAGCGTTTCTCGGTTAAAAAATCCGGAACCCCTCTCCTTCAATCGTTTATCGGGGATACAACAAGTATTATCTACTCGCCTTTTCATGTGAAAGAGAAACTCTGGGACGCCGTGCTGAACAAGCCCGTTTCGGGATTACTTCCGGGTGATTTCAATCTTGATATTTTCAGAACCGGAAAACCCGACTGGACAATCGATTTCGTACCGGCAATATGTCCGGACTGCGGTTGGGATCTTACGGGAGAAAGCGATTCTCTTATCCTCTTGTGCAAAAACTGCGACTCCGCGTGGCAGCCTGCCGGTAAAAAAATCGGTAAAATCAATTTCGGTCACATTCTTGAGCCGGGCGAAGATATTTTATTTCTTCCCTTC
>JAUPLM010000236.1 GCA_030836965.1 Thermodesulfobacteriota bacterium
ATTTCACCAAACGCAAATCCACCCGTATGTAAAATAATGGACTACGGGCGCTATAAATACGAGCTGACAAAGAAAAAGCAGGAAGCAAAAAAGAAGCAGAGTTCCTTTCAGGTTAAAGAGATCAAGGTGCGCCCGAAGACAAGCGATCATGACCTTAATGTGAAAATAGATCATATTAAAAAGTTTATAGAAAAAAAGGATAAGGTCAAAGTTACGGTCGTCTTCAGAGGCCGCGAAATAACACTGATGCAGCTTGGCAGAGAATTGCTTGAAAAAGTTGTGCGTGAAACTTCGGAAACCGCCATAGTGGAGCAAATGCCGAAATTTGAGGGCCGTACCATGATAATGGTATTAACTCCCAAATGATTTTATCTGTTTGTTCGGATGTTATGCAAAGATCTCTCTGTTTTTTGTTTGCAATAATTTATGCAAATAGTGATTTGGTGTGATTGAGTACCTTGCTCACGCCGATGATTTTATATATTTAATCTTTTGATGGTGTCGTAATAAATAGAAGTTTGATCTTTTATGTCATTCCAGCGAAAGTCCGCCGCAGCGGATTTTAAACCGGAAGGATAATTTTGAGACTTCTTATGAAACCGTCATACTTTATATCATTGATTAAAAACCGGCATAGTTTCCGGTTGAAAATAAATTAAGGAGAAAGTCATGCCTAAAATAAAAACAAATCGTGGCGCAGCAAAGCGTTTCAAAAAAACGGGGTCCGGAAAATTTGTATATGCCAAGTCCCATGCAAGTCACATACTTACAAAAAAAACCACAAAACGCAAAAGATCATTGCGCAAGAACCATATCATCGATAAAACAAACAATAGAGAGCTCAGGCTGCTTCTGCCCAACGGATAATCACACGGGTTGTAATATATTTCTTAAAAAAAAGCGGCTTGATTTATATAGTAAGGAGAAAAGAGATGCGTATTAAAAGAGGTTTCAAAGCAAAACACAGACGGAAAAAAGTTTTAAAACTTGCAAAAGGTTTCCGTGGAGGTCATAGCAAATTATTCAGGACGGCAGCAGACACAGTAGACAGAGCGCTCGCTTTTGCTTACCGCGACCGCAGGGTCTGCAAGAGGGATTTCAGAAGATTATGGATTATCAGAATAAATGCAGCTGCCAAGATGAATAATCTGTCGTACAGCAGGCTTATGCACGGACTTAAGCTCGCAAATATAGACCTTGACAGGAAAGTCCTTGCAGATCTGGCAATTTCAGATCCTTCCGGATTTGCTCAACTTGCCGGAATCGCTTCAAATCAGGCATGATATTGCGCATGGTGATATGGCGTAACAAACCCTATAATCTTTTGTTACGCCTTTCACTCATGTAATCCTTATCCCCAAAGCAATTGTAAAAGCAAAACTAAACCAGTGGAAAAAACAATAGACCAGATATGCGAGGATGCTCTTCGGGAAATCGGAACAGCAAAAAGCAAAGAGAGCTTGAATGCGGTTTCCCTTAAATACCTGAGCAGAAAGGGTATTGTTACTCTGTTTTTAAGAAGCATCTCGCAACTCCCCCCCGAAGAAAGGCCGAAAGCAGGAGAAAAGGCTAACGAGACAAAGAGAATCCTGGAGAAAGCGGTTGAAGATGCGATAAACAGCCTCGATGCCAGAAAGCCTGACTCAGACAGCTACATAGACATATCGTTACCCGGAAGATCCGCCTTGCCCGGGTCGCTTCATCCGATTACTCAGATTACTAGACAGATCTGTGATATCTTCACAAGGATGGGTTTTGAAATTGCCGAAGGTCCCGAAGTTGAAAGCGATTATTATAATTTTGAGGCTCTCAACATTCCCAAATATCATCCTGCAAGAGATATGCAGGATACTTTCTATGTATCGGATAATATCGTCCTCCGGACTCACACTTCGCCTATCCAGGTACGGGTCATGGAAAAGCGCAAACCTCCGGTGAAAATTATTGCTCCCGGAAAGGTATACCGGAGCGATTCGGATATCACGCACACACCCATGTTTCACCAGGTCGAAGGCCTCATGGTAGGGGAGAACATATCTTTCGGAAATCTCAAGGGCATTCTCACCAATTTCGTTCATCTGATGTTTGACGAAAAGACAAGCTTAAGATTCAGACCAAGCTTTTTCCCTTTCACGGAACCAAGCGCGGAAGTTGATATCCTTTGCGTCATGTGCAGGGGAAAAGGATGCAGGGTCTGCTCACAGACAGGATGGCTCGAGGTGCTTGGAGCAGGTATGGTTCATCCCGCAGTGTTTGAAAATGTCGGATACGATACCTCCAGAATTACAGGTTTTGCTTTCGGGATGGGGGTCGAACGTATAACAATGTTAAAATACGGAATAGACGACATCCGGAAATTCTTCGAAAACGATTTAAGGTTTTTAAGGCAGTTCTGATATGAAAGTTAGTTTAAGCTGGCTGCAAGATTACGTCCGCATCGAAACAGATATTCATGATCTGACATCAGCCCTGACAATGGCGGGACTTGAAGTCGAATCAATCATAAACCCGTTCGACTATCTTGAAAAAGTCGTCGTGGGGCGTATAATTGAAATAAAGCCTCATCCCAATGCCGGCAAGCTGAAGATTTGCCGTGTTGACGCAGGTGACCGGATTTTACAGGTCATATGCGGCGCTCCGAATGTAAAAGAGAATCTTCTTGCGCCTCTTGCCATGCCCGGGACGGTTCTTCCGGACGGATCACTCCTTGAAGCATGTGAAATACGCGGAGAAAAGTCTGAAGGAATGCTTTGCAGCGAAAGAGAACTGGAACTTGGAGAAGACGGAAGCGGAATAATGCTACTTCCCGACACTCCGCAGGCAGGCAGCAATATCACCCGTGCTCTGAACCTTTCGGATTATGTGCTTGAAATAGGCCTTACCCCGAACCGGTCCGATTGCCTGAGTGTGATAGGAATAGCCAGGGAAATTGCCGCCATACAAAAGACCAGGATTATATATCCGGAAGTAAAACCACCTGGTAAAAACAGGGAAATACACGAATTTACTTCGGTAAACATAGAATCTCCGGAGCATTGTCCGCGATACG
>JAUPLM010000237.1 GCA_030836965.1 Thermodesulfobacteriota bacterium
ACAGGCGCCCTATTATTCCGACAACCGTTGCCATCGCGATGGAAAGTATATGGCCGACAATTGCCACCGAAAGCGTATTCAGCACATCAAAAAAATATCTGGCGAAAACCCTTCGCGCGGTTATGTAAAGATCAGGAAGGCCCGGAATAACGTAGTCGGAAAGATTAAAAATCCCCTTTACGGCGAATAAAAAGGCAAGCCCTATAAAATAGACAAGAACAAACTGATATAGCCGCTTATGAAGCATTTACAATCTCCAGCATTGTTTGCTCAAGATCCTTTTTTACAACATCTTTTCCTCTGACATTATCCCGGCCGTCTATTGAGAGCGCCTGGGGGCTTTTGGAAAAATCTCTCAGCACCAGGATCTTCCGGCAGAACATGGATACTTCCGCGACGCTGTGGGAGATATAAAGAAAGCTTTTCTCCGGAAACATCGCCTTTATTTTAAATATGATCTGCTCCCGCATGGCTTCATCGACATTGGCAAGACTTTCATCCATAATCAGAAAATCAAAATCCTGCAGAAGATATCTCGCGAGATTCACCCTGTTCCGCTGTCCGAGGGAAAGCTTTGAAAAGCCTGAATTTATGCAGGACGAAAGCCCGAACGATTCCACGATTTCATCTATTTTTTTCCTGTTCGCTTCGGGCGTGACCTTCTCAATATGCTCGCCTACACCGGACCATCCGGGAAGTCTTTCAAGGTTATAGGAGTAAAATATTTTTTCGGGCTCCCGTAACTCTATTTCACCGGAAAATCCGTTAAGTTGTCCCGCAATCATGCGGGCAAAGGTGGACTTTCCGACACCCGACTGGCCGAATAACGCGTGAAACCCCGGTTCCCCCAGACGGCAGTTCAGATTATTGAAGACCGGGAACTGCGCCCCGGGATATTTATAATTTATGTTTCTGCATTCAATCGGCATCATTATTTTATTTCGGATTTGTGCTAAGTTATGTTACGTTATATCCAAAAGAATATCTCCCGTCAACTTTGACGGCTTAGTAAAAATCAATTCTACTTTGCCGTCTGAAATTTGACTTTTTACGGGTTTATCAACTCAGGCAAAAATATCGTTATGATCATGTTCAAAAAAAACACCGATTTAAAAGTTATCTGGGCTCTGACGCTTGTCCATTTCACAGGCGATTTCTATCATTCCTTCATAAGTCCGCTGCTTCCGGTTCTGATTGAAAAATACTCCTTAACACTGACACAGGCGGGCTTTATTGCAGGAATAAGCCGTTTCCTCGCGTTTGTTGTTCAGCCTCCGATAGGATATCTTGCCGACCGTTATAAAACACGCGCTTTCGTTCTGGGTGGACCTTTGATAGTCGTCATTTCAACATCACTTGTCGGAATCGCGCCTTCATATGCCGTTCTCCTGCTTCTGGTATCGGCCAGCTCAATAGGTTCCTCCATTTTCCATCCCACAACCGCCGGCATGATATCATCATACTCTGGACGCAATTTCGCCTTTTCCATGTCGGTATTCAACATGGGCGGAACTCTTGCCTTCGGAGTCGGGCCGCTTTTTATTACATGGCTCGTGGCGGGGTACGGTCTTGGGGCAACGCCTTACACCGTTTTTTTCGGCCTGGCAGTCATGTACTATCTCTTTAAAACAGTTCCAATGCCGGTTGGAGAAGGGCTCAAAGACCTTGGTCTTATAGGTTCCATAAAAGAGATTTTCGGGCCGGTATGGAAATCGATACTTCTCATCTGGATTGTCATGGTTCTCCGGGCCTTTGTAGGCCAGTCTTTCATGACTTTCTTCCCGGTCTTATACAGCTGGGAAGGGCATTCGCTTATATCGGTCGGTTCTATTGTGGCGATCTTTACCGTAGCCGGCTCGATAAGCGGGCTTTTTGCGGGACACATGGCGGACAGGATGGGATTCAAACCGGTTTTTTACATCACACATTTCTTAACGCCGCCTTGCCTGCTGCTGCTTCTCTATCTTCCGGGGAACTGGACCTATCTCGGGGCGATGCTGTCAGGCTTTTTCGTCCTTGCGACTCTTCCGCTCGGGGTTACGATGGCTCAAAAGCTCGCTCCCGGGGGAAAATCGATGGCTTCGAGTCTCATGATGGGACTTGCATGGGGGACAGGCGGCGTGCTTACCCCGGTAACCGGGAAGCTGTGCGATGTTTTCTCCATAAGGCCTGTCTTAAGCATTATTGCGTTCATACCCTTTATTACCCTGTGGCTTATCCATCTGATCCCTAAAGAGGAGAAGACATGAGACATTTGTTTATACTATCGTGGGCGTACAGTGGTATGCGCTGATAACGCTCTGACGGACAATTTTTCCGAAACCTATCAACGCCCCCGGACAACCTATATAAGATCACGCAGGCGGAAACCATATAAGTCTTCGTGAATATTCATCTTCCGGGGCTGTATGAAACCTATGGACGCGAATCTGCCGCCGCAATCGAAGTTACAGCAATAATTCCGTCAGAGCATGATCAGCGCATACTCATGTACGCCGGAAGTAGGATTATATATTATTCAAAGCTCAACGCGTCAGATCAAGCTCGAATCTTTGCGCCGTAACAGGCTTTCCCCAGTGGGCATCTTCCCATTCTTCGCACAAAATGAACCCGAAAGATTCATAGAGATGTTTTGCGGGATCAAGTCCGGCAAAAGTTGTAAGATATATTTTGCTGTGATTCGCGGTTTTGCAAAATTCAACGGCTTCACGCATGAGCATTCTGCCTGTTCCGCGCCCGTGCATCGAAGGATCAACTATGAACCAGCGGAGACGGGCACCTTTTGTTTTGCCCTCGATTCCGTCAATGGAAACCGACCCTGCGATTTTTCCATTATCTTCCGCGACCCAGAATCCGTCACGGGTTTTGTCCAGGCGGCTCAAAAATTCGGAAAGTTCTGTCGCCACCTTGGCTTCAAAAAAAAGACCGAAATCCCAGTACCGGCTGTAATAAGTCCCATGAAGCTCCGCGACACGGCCGATTGCGCCGGGAATATATCCCGCAAGAAGTTGTATGCTGTTCATTTTAAATCCTCTCTGATGATGTGATTATATATCAGAATAACCGCTTCTCTTGCAATATTTTCTGGTTGTGATATCTGGATACAAACACAAGAACAATTAATAATCCTGATTCAGTTTTTTACGAAACCATCAGACCTGATACAAAGAAGGATTTCATGGAATTAAATGATAAAATATCCGAGCTTGAAGAAGCCAACGCGAAACTTCGCCGGGCCTTTGAAGGAGCTATTCAAACCCTTACTATATCCTCCGAGATAAGAGACCCTTATACAGCCGGCCATCAGAGGCGGGTGACAGATCTTGCTGTCGCAATTGCAAAGGCGATGAACCAGCCGGAAAATGTTGTTGCGGCAATTTGAATGGCTGGCCTTATTCATGATATAGGCAAGCTCGCGGTGCCCGCTGAATTTCTGAGCAAACCCTCAAAGATCAACGATCTTGAATTCCAGC
>JAUPLM010000238.1 GCA_030836965.1 Thermodesulfobacteriota bacterium
GTTTTCTTGTCCTCTTCCTTTATAACCTTCGATTTTCTTTCAAGACCCATGTAAACCTTGTCCTTGGCATCTTCAAAATCGATCATTTCGACCTTATCTTTATTCCTTTTCGCGGCATAAAGAGCAGCTTCATTGACAAGATTTTCGAGATCCGCTCCTGAAAAGCCCGGTGTTCCCTTCGCAAGGATAAGAGGTGTGACATCCGGGGCGATCGGCGATTTTTTCATATGCACCTGCAGGATCTTTTCGCGCCCTTTTATGTCCGGAAGGGAAACTACGACCTGACGGTCGAAGCGGCCCGGCCTTAACAGCGCAGGGTCGAGAACATCAGGCCGGTTTGTTGCGGAAATCAGAATGACGCCTTCGTTTGATTCGAACCCGTCCATTTCAACCAGCAGTTGGTTTAATGTCTGCTCCCTTTCATCATGGCCTCCGCCGAGTCCTGCTCCGCGATGTCTTCCTACCGCATCTATTTCATCTATGAATATGATGCATGGCGCATTTTTCTTTCCCTGGACGAATAAATCTCTTACCCGGGAGGCGCCGACACCCACAAACATCTCAACAAAATCGGATCCGCTTATGCTGAAAAAGGGAACTCCGGCTTCACCGGCAATTGCCCGGGCAAGAAGTGTCTTGCCTGTTCCGGGAGGGCCCATAAGAAGAACGCCTTTTGGTATGCGGCCCCCGAGACGGGTGTACTTTTTCGGCTCCTTCAAAAATTCCACTATCTCGCTCAATTCTTCCTTTGCTTCTTCTATGCCGGCGACATCCTGAAAAGTCACTTTTTCGGATGTGTCCGACATAAGCCGTGCGCGGCTTTTTCCGAAAGACATTGCTTTGCCTCCGCCCGACTGCATCTGCCGCATGAAGAATATCCATACCCCGATCAGAATTATCATCGGAAGCCAGGAAACAAGCAGGGACATATACCATGGAGATTCTGAAGGAGGCTTGGCTTTTATCGATACGCCTTTTCCTCTCATGATTTTAATAAGGTCGCTGTCAGGCGGGGCATAAACCTTGAAATGGGCCTTGCTTACATCCGTTACAAACAGATCCTGCCCCTGGATTACGACTTCGCTGACCTTTTCATTTTCAACCATTGCAATAAATTCGGAATAACTGATGCTTGTTTCAGCCATCTGCCGCTGATTGAAAAGATTGTACAACATTACCATCATCAGGGAGATGACGATCCATAACGCCAGATTTTTATAAAAAGGATTCAATATATTTTACCTCCGCATAAGATGAACTCGTAAAAATTTGAATTATGCCCACTTAATGATCTTTTTGGGGATTTTAAATCACTTCACTAAATCACAAGAACTCGGGTTAACACCCTCAAACAGCTTGTGATTTTTAACGCGCAGTGATTAAAAAATCTGTTTCCCAAAAATCTCAAATCCGTTCGCATATAACTTTTTACGAGTACATAATTATTTGTCTTATTGCATAATAATCATAATTACATTTTAGGCAAGAAAAAGTTCCACCCTGAGTATTTTTCTTGTATTTAAAGTCACCTTGACCGAATCGTCAATAATATAACCCGCAAGCCAGATTATCCTGCCGTTGCTCAGCGCAACAGGTAATTTTAATCGGTTTTCTTCCGGGACCTTTTTATTTATCAGGTATTTGGAAACCTTTTTCGATCCGGTCATTCCAAGAGGGGTAAACCGGTCGCCCGGTAAACGATTTCTTAATACAAGGGGAAAACTTATCTTATCCATATCAAAAAAAGCGACTCCAGTTCCTGATTTGTATATTTCGTGAGATTTCACATTCTCTATTTCAGAAAATACCGCTTTAAATCCATCCTTTCCGGCATTAACAGTGCCTGGCCCGTTAATGATATATTCATAATAATTTTGACTTGTTATGCCGGATTTTGTTGGTTTGCTCCGAAGTGCTTTTTCTTCTTTTGAAATAATAAAATTGCTACCGTGTCTTGAAATTCTTATACGGTCCGGAAGATCAAGGCTCCATTTATCCGAATTGCTTTCAAGCTGAATGGAAACAAGCTCTATGTGCGAGTAACTTATCCGCCGCAAGTCTCCTTTGACTCGTGCAACAGCGCTTCTTATCGCTCTTCTTTTTGCGGCTGGATGAAGGGCCTGCAAGCCGGCCGCGGAAAGAACGATTCTTTTATTTTCCTTTATCAGCGTATTTTTATCAAAAATGAGCTTCATCTCATTTTCCATCCATTCCTCTTCCGTACGGAGAATGGATGCAAGCCTGTTTAATGTTTCAACTATTTTAGGATTGTAGCTATCTTTCAATTCCGGAATGAGACGATGACGGACCCTGTTTCTCAAATATTTTTCATCCAGATTGGAATTATCCACCACATATGAAAGCTTCTTTGCATTAATATAATCAATAATTTCTTTTCTATCTGTTTTAATAAGAGGGCGGATAATGGATAAGTCATCTTTAAGACCAGAGCGAACCGGGGGAATCCCCGAAAGGCCCAGAGGTCCACTTCCGCGGATCAGGTACATCAGGATAAGTTCGGCATTATCTTCGCATGTATGCCCCAATGCGATTTTGTTATATCCGTCTCTTCCGGCGATATCTTCAAAAAATGCATACCGGATACTTCTTCCGGCTTCCTCAAGAGATAGACCTTTTTCCATCTTATACCCAACGACATCTTTTTTTTCAATGAAACAAGGCAGATTCAGCCTGGCTGAAACGGAAGCGACAAAACGGGCGTCATTGTCGGATTCATCTCCGCGCAGGGAATGGTTAAGGTGGGCAATTCCAAGCTTCAATGAAAAAACAGGAGCAATATCGTATAATATATGAATAAGCGCAATGGAATCAGCTCCTCCCGAAACACCGACAAGGACTGAATCATGCTCCTTTAGCATTTCGTATTCGGAAAGAGTCTTTTCAACTTTTTTTTTCAGGCTGTTATAAGATTCTTTTTCAACTGAAAGCATTAAAATTTACAAGACCGCCTTTCTTTCACATTATTTTAAACGGATTCTATACGAAGCCGTCAATATAAGACATTATTCCAGCAGAAAGTTAGATAATATAAGGATAAACTATTACCGGCTTTTTTTGCTAATCCATCATAATTGCCCGTTTTTAGCAAGAATTCTTTTTATTCTAAAACCTGATAGCTTCGTAAAAAGTCAAAAATCGGCATTTTCGAAGCCGTCAAACTTTATCTTGAAAAAATTAAAAGAAGGTGTATATTTGTACCCGGTTATGCGAAGCAGAGAAGATCCTGATTCTCTCTTGAACCCGATAAACGGCATTAGGAGCCGTAACGAATTAGCCGGAATGTTATGGCTATTCCATAACGGCTCCTGATATTTTCCTTAAATAACTGTTACTTGCCGGACACTGCGCAACAGACGGTTACGAACCTCGTCAGGTCCGGAAGGAAGCAGCGATAAGAAATGCGGTCTGTGTCGCGGCTGATCCCGGCAAGTAACAGTTATTTAAGGAAATGAAAAAAGAGAGCGCATAACCGTCTTTTTTTCATCCTCCTCATTCCTCATCAAATAACTCTCCATTATAGCCAACAATCGCCTTGACATTGTTGGAAATAGCATTATTTTTCATGACAATGTAAAGGTTATCATGAAACGTAACGAGAGATCATTAACCTATGCCTGCCCCAAAGAAGATGCTGTTCAAAGTTTTCTATGAGGCAGGAAAAAATATCAGGGTAAAAATCTGTGGTGAAGACTAAAAAAGATAAAATAGATGCGACTGGTGAAAGCGGCATATCCTCCGGCAAAGCGGATGTTGAATGTGAAACAACAGCTGAAACTGAGGGGAAAATTTCGGATCCGCTTAATAACCTTGAGGAAAATCTCAAAAAAAGCGCTCACGAGTCAAAAGAGACGTATGATCGTTTATTGAGGGTATCTGCCGATTTTGAAAACTATAAGAAACGGACGGCGCGCGAAATATGCGAATTCAGGAAATACGCGAATGAAAGCATTATAAGCGAAATGCTCAACGCAGTGGATAATCTGGAAAGAGCTATAAGTTCATCATCGGGAAATGACAAGCTAAACAGCTGCTTTATTGAAGGGGTCGGCATGACCCTGAAGGAAATTTTAAAGGTTTTCGAAAATTACGGGGTAAAACCAATAGAATCTTTATGCAAAACCTTCGATCCTAATTTTCATCAGGCGGTAATGCAGCAGGAAAGCAACGAGCATCCTGAAAACACCGTGATAGCCGAACTTCAGAAAGGATACATGATTCACTACAGACTCCTGAGACCGTCAATGGTTGTTGTTTCGACGGTAAAAGGTAAATCTTA
>JAUPLM010000239.1 GCA_030836965.1 Thermodesulfobacteriota bacterium
GGCTTCGGCCCGAATGTGAGCGGGTCCTGGATTGGAAAAAGAAAATCATTTATGACTTCAAAGTCACCGGTCATATCAACATCGTAGCCGGTTAATCCGAGCTCTCTTGCCGCCTTGTTTGTGGGAAGCCTATCCGGGTCAACGCCAACCATCCGGCAGATCGCCGCATCGACTGCAAAAGCGCTGCTGCCGCCTGCGAGTACGCCGATCTTTCGCGGAGTTCCGCCCTTGCCCGGCCCCTGCCCTTCCATGCCGAGGATGCCGTCGACAATAGTCATCTGTGGGCTGACCGCCCTGTGGATACGGACAATCAGCCTTGCAAACATCTCCCTGTCTATCCCGCTTCTTAAATGCCACTCCGGTTTTTTCAACCCGACTATGCATCCGAAGAGATTTTTAACACCGAGCGTTAAAAACATCTGGGCGTGGGTTTTAAGTTTCGCGATATTTATGACAGCATCCGCCTCAAGGGCCTCTTTTGCCATCTCGATAAATCCGAACGGCTCCCCGATATCTGTTTTTACGGATGTTTTGAATTCCTTAAATTCCACATCAAGACCTTCAAAGGCCTTCCTGTACCCGCCGTCTTTCAATATTTTTCCGAAAAGACCCACCGCAGGGCTGTCCGATACAGTAACCCTTCCGCCTTTTTCAAGCGCGTATTCCGCAGCCGCTTTCACCACCAGGGGATGGGTGATAACAGCGGTTTCAGGCTTTGCCGGTATAAGCAGGTTCGGCTTGATAAGAACCCTGGTTCCTTTTCCGATCGAAACACTCCCGGCCGAATCGATCATTTCAAAGATAACAGGCTTTAAAATCTTGTAATCATATTCCGCTTTTCTGAAAAAAACTTTATCCACATCCACTCCCTGATAAATAAATCCATACATGCTTGCTAAAACAGATATTCAAATATATTATGGCCTCGTAAAAAACAAGGAAAACGGATTTTTTAGACAGGATTAACAGGATGTACAGGATTTTGCCTGCGGCGAGTTATGGCAATCCGGTGGAGAAAGAAGTGAGTGCTTCAGATCGCTCTTCCCGAGCAACCTGATGCAGTTGATCCGTCAAATCATGTAAATCTTGTAAGACAAGTTTTTTTATTGGAGAGGAAACTGTCAACTGATATGAAACAAGCGGAAAAGATACAAACACCGAGGCTGGGGTATATCTATGTGATTACAGCCGCCCTCCTCTGGGCCATATCCGGCTCATCCTCAAAATTTTTATTCAATTCGGGAGTAACCCCTTTTCAGCTCGTGCAGCTCCGCCTCACAATCTCGACCGGACTCCTTTTGATTTTTCTTTTTATCCGGCGCCGTGATCTCATGCGGATAAAGAAGGGCGATTTTTTTTACTTTCTCTTCTTCGGCGGCGTTGTCATGGCCGCGGTGCAGTTCACCTATCTTTTTACGATAAGCAAAATAAATGTCGCGGCGGCCATTCTTCTCCAGTACCTCGCGCCTGCCTTTATCGCTATATATTCATTCGTCTTCGCGAAGGAGAAGCCCGGCCTCATAACCGTCTTATCAGTCGCAGGGGCTATTACAGGCTGTTACCTCGTGGTCGGAGCTTATAATTTCGATCTCCTCTCACTGAACAGGACGGGAATAATAGCGGGCATTATTGCCGCCATCGCCTTTGCCTGGTATTCCGTCCAGGGCGAATACGGGATGCGGAGATACGATCCTATGACCGTCCTTTTCTACGCTCTTCTCTTTGCGGCAGTCACCTGGAACATATTCCATCCGCCTCTCGAAGCCTTTTTTCATACACGCTCATTGCTTGAATGGAGTTTGATTCTTTATATCGGAATATTCGGAACGGTAGTTCCTTTCGGTTTATATTTTCAGGGGATTAATCTTATACGCTCCACGCGCGCCAGCATAACCGGAACCCTTGAACCGATAACGGCATCCGCCATTTCATACTTCTTCTTAAATGAAATACTCGAACCCTGGCAGATCGCAGGCGGCATCATGGTAATAGCATCGATTGTTCTGCTTCAGTTTAAAGTGGAATCGGATGATAAGAGGCCGGACCTTATCAGGGCAAAAAACCTTGAACAATCAGACAAATGACTCCTCACTTTTAAAGCGCGTCAAACGGCACGTAACCGGACGTGAAAAAGAGTTTTTCGCGGCAACATCTCCCGGAATAGAACCTCTTTGTCTAACTGAGCTAAAAACTATTACAGAGACAGGCCGGGAGTTCAGCGAAATTAAAGGGGGCGTGCAGTTTACCGGACGGATAACCGACTGTTTTTCCGCAAACCTGAATCTTCGCACTGCAAACAGAGTCCTGATGCGGATCGGAGAATTCAAGGCTACAAACTTCATGCAGCTTGAAAAGAAGCTTTCCGGTTTTCCCTGGGAGCTTTTTCTTCCGGCAGGTTCAAGACCGGAAATAAACACCTCTGCAAAGCAGTCGCGGCTCTATCATAAAGACGCGATCTCGGAAATATTTGCCGAAAGTATCGATAATAGCTTCAATAAAAAATTAGAACTAAACGGCATCCGGAATCCGGCAGAGGATTCGGCAGGGGAGCTGACAGTGAAGTTGCCGGAGCAGCAGATTTTTGTCCGCGCGTCAAATGACATGTTTATCATATCATTGGACAGCAGCGGGGAGCTTCTTTACAGGCGCGGCATAAAAACCCACAGGGCAGCCGCTCCTTTAAGGGAAACAATAGCGGCGGCGATACTCGCCATTTCCGGTTACGACGGGACGGAACCGCTGATAGATCCCATGTGCGGGTCAGGCACCTTCTCACTCGAAGCAGCCATGATCTCTCAAAAGATCCCGGCAGGCCTCTTCAGGAATTTTGCTTTCATGAACTGGCCGTGCTTTGAGGCAAGAAGATGGGCATACATAAAACGAAAAGCCGAATCAGGCATAAAACCGGTAGTAATAACGAGAATCTTTTCCTCCGACACAGATCCCGGAGCATGTGATGCATTAACTTCATGCATAAACAAATATGATATTTTCAAAATGGTGGATGTTGAGCGAAAAGATTTTTTCGATCTTTCTCCTTGCGCCCTCACACAGGATAAAGGTCTCGTGGTTATAAATCCGCCTTATGGTAACAGGATGGGAAGCAGAGCCAATAGCAATAAACTCTTTGGCGACGTCTGCCAAAAGCTTAAAAAGGATTTTACGGGGTGGAAAGTTGCCCTGATCGCACCGGATGCCGCACTTCTGACTTCTCTTCCTTTCTCACTGAAAACTCAAACGCTCCATCACGGCGGCCTGAAAATATTTCTACTATATGGGAGAATATAATAAGGATTAGGGGATTCAAGGGTTCGAGGGTTCGAGGGTTCGACAAAAAAATTGAGTTTCCCGGTATTAAACACTTGAACCCTTGATTCCTGGGCTCCATTTCTGCTTTCGCCTCACGCCTATAATCCGGCATACTCAGTCTTCAGCCTTTTTTCTATATCAACCGGCGCCGGGATAAGCTTCTGCTCAACCATTATGCTCTCGGTCTGCTTCCAGGCGGCGATATCTATGGCGCCGAAAACCGTCTTGTCAGACGGCTTCATGAACTGTCTTGTTATCTCAAGCTGCCTGCGGATAACATCGGCGGAAGTGTCCCTGTCGAATTTCCGGACGGTCTCAACCGCCTTATCCGAATCGGCAGGGTTTAAAGCCTCATTCCACGCCTTCATGAGGGCGGATACAAATTTTTTGACTGTTTCGGGATGCTCTTTTATCATCTTCTCGGTTGTTATCACGGAATTCGCCACGAAACGTATGCCTGAAGCGTCAGGGTCAAAAAACGCCGTGGCCTCCCCTGCCTTTGCAAGCTGATCCCCGATGATAATCCCCTGCGCGTTCCTGTATACCGGCCAGAGGGCGACCTTCTTTTCGTAAAAAGGAGTGTAATCGTATCTCACGCTGAAAAGATTTACCTCATTCTCCTTTATGCCGTATTTTGCGAGAATCGCCCTCATGATGGTTTCATCGTTTCCGCCGAAGGTTATTCCGATAACCTTTCCCCTGATATCTTCAGGCTTTTTTATTTCATTTTCAGCCGGCCTGTATATCCACTGAAGAGGATTGGCCTGGAAAAGCTGCGCCAGCACCACCACCGGAGCCCCTTTTGAAACGGCCCTTATCACCTGATCCGCGGAAGCGACACCGAACTGCGCGTGGCCCATCTCGAGCTCTTTTATCGCATCCCGCTCGGGACCGCCCTCTTTTACTTCCACTTCAAGCCCTTCCTTTTCAAAAAAACCATGGGCGCCGGCGTACATGTCTCCTGCGACACTGGCGTTGAAGAGCCACTTGAGACGGTAAGAAATCTTCGTCATCTCTTCCTGTTTTCCGCCGCAACCCGTGAAAGCCGGGAAAAGCATAGTAAGCAGAGATAAAACAATCACCGCTTTATTTCGCATATTCATCTCCGACTCTTTATTCGAATTTCGAATATCGGACATCGCACCTCGTTTTTCGATGTTCGATGTTCGATATTCGCTCTCGCACTTCACGCCTCCCCCCAGCTCCTGCTGACCATATGGCCGAGCCATTCAAGAA
>JAUPLM010000240.1 GCA_030836965.1 Thermodesulfobacteriota bacterium
CCCTGTGTTTGTGTCATGGAACAGAAGCGGGACGAAGGTTTTGAATCCGCCTGTTTCATCCTGAAGTTTCCTTATTTTCGCGAGATGATCCGCGATATCCCCGATCTCCTCTTTATGGTTGTAAAGCATGGTGGCATTGGTTTTAAGACCCATGTCATGAGCCATTCTCATTATATGAAGCCATCTGCCACCCGAAATTTTTGCCGGCGCTATGATGTTTCTGATATGGGGAGAAAATATCTCGGCGCCTCCGCCCGGCATGGCTCCTATTCCGGCACCAATAAGTCTTTTCAGGGTTTCCTTCACGGTGATCTTATTCTTTTTCGCGAAATAATCTATCTCAACGGCAGTAAAAGCGACGACAAAAATATCCGGTTTTATTTTTTTTATACGCCTTATCATCTCTTCAAAATAATCGATTTTGAGTTCCGGGTGCAAACCTCCGACTATGTGAACTTCGTCTATGCCGGAAGCAACGGCATTCCCGACCCTTTTATCTATTTCATCGAGTGAAAGCAGATACGAATCTTTGTCTCCTTCATCGCGGGAAAAGGCGCAAAGGGGGCAGCGCAGCTCGCATATATTTGTAAAATTAAGATTCATGTTTACGCCGTAATATGCTCTATCTCCGTGGAGTTTAGTCCTCATGAAACTGCTGATTTTGCCCAGATCGAGGATGTCGTTTGTTGATAGCATATATGCCGCATCCGATTTCGATACGGGTATCTCTTCAAAAACCTTTACGGCAATCTTTTTCAGTTTTTTATTTGTTATCTTATCCGGCAGATTTGAAATGTTCATCGGCAAATCCGTATAAAGCATAAATTATTATACTCCTGTTTACTTTGCCGGGCAGTGGGAATTTCCCCAACTCTCAAAAAGGGTGTTTTTCTTTCCCAGCAGATTCAGAACCTTTCCGGTGATGAAATCAACCATATCATCAGTTGATTTTGGAAGAGTGTAAAAGCTTATTACAGGGGGGAGAATTATGGCGCCTGCAAGAGCAAGCTTATGCATGTTCTCTATATGTATTATGCTCAAAGGAGTTTCCCGGGGGACAACGACCAATTTCCTTTTTTCCTTTATTGCCACATCGCATGCCCTTGTAATGAGAGAATCGGCATAACCATGGGCTATTCCGGAGAGCGTTTTCATGGAGCAAGGGATCACAACCATGGCTTCAAAAAGTGTTGAGCCGCTTGCAAGAGGCGAAAAAAAATCCTTGTCATCATACTCTTTTAATAAATTGATTTTTGCCGTTTTCCCGCGACTTGCGATAAGTCCGGTCAGCGGGGAAGGGCCATTCTTTTTGTAAGAGAGCTCATGATCGATGATCTGCCATGCGGCATTTGATACAACGGCATAAACTTCTTCACCTCCCGATAGAAGCTCTTCTATCAGGCGTATTCCAAGTATCGGGCCGCTTGCTCCTGTTATTGCGATTGCTATCATATCAAAACAACATCAATGAGTGTTCCGGTTAAAAGAAAAGGGGATACATACATGTTGGCCCTGAAAAACTTTCTCAGGGCTGATGCCATATCCTTTTCCCTTGCAGTTTTCTGCTGGTAAATAAAGATGAAGGCGACACAGGCAAGTGCCGTCCAGTACGGCATACTCTTTCCTGTAATAACTCCTGCTGCAATCATCGCCATAAAGGATAATACATAACAAATTCCCGAGGCGGCAAGAGCCATCTTTTCTCCATACGCCGAGGGGAACGAATAGAGACCTTCTTTTTTGTCGAAGTTCACGTCCATAAGTGCATAGACAATATCGAGTCCCGCGATCCAGAGCAGAATCGCGGCTCCAAGAACAAAAGGAACAAAAGAAAATTCGCCGTTTACCGCAAGGTAGCCTCCGACAGGGGCGGCTGATTCGACAAATCCCAGATAAAAATGTGATGATGAAGAAAACCGCTTGAAAAACGAATACGTAAATAAAAGAAAAACAGCCGCGAATGAAAGATAAAAACAGAGGCTGTTGAGCAGATAGGATGATACGATCAGCGCCAGGGAAGAGATTATTCCGATTATCCACACCTCGGTTTTTTTTGCTTCTCCTCTTGGAATGAGCCTGTCTTTTGTACGCGGATTCTTTGCGTCTATTTCAGCATCTATTACCCTGTTAAAGGACATGCCTGCCGTACGAGCGGCGATGAGGGCTATGGTAACCAGAATCCATGTCAGGATATCTTTCCCGTCCGCAAACAGAACTCCAAGATATGCAAAAGGAAGGGCAAAGAGCGTCTGTTCGATCATGATAAGGTTTGAAAATTTTTTAAAATCCATATTCTTTCCAGCGTTTCGCGACTTTTTCTTTTATTTCCCTCGACATGACTATTTCATCCGGCCAGTCTCTTCCCATGCCTTCCTCCCGGGTCTTTCTTGTTGCGTCTATCCCCATCTTCCCTCCGAAATTAGGATACGGAGCCGAATGGTCAAGGGCGTCGAGCGGACCTTCCGACATGAGCAGATCTCTTTTGGGATCTACATTGTTGAGCAACTTCCACACGACTGTGCCCGGTTCACGCAGATTGATATCCTTGTCGAATATCGCTATGAATTTTGTAGATGCCATCTGACCGAGACCCCAGAGCGCATTTATGACTTTCTTGGCCTGACCGGGGTATTTCTTGTCTATGGAGATAAGGGCGCAGTTGTGAAATACTCCTTCGATAGGAAGCTCCATATCGACAATTTCCGGTATGAGGAATTTGAGCATGGGAAGAAAGATTCTTTCGGTCGCCTTTGCCATGTAACAGTCTTCCATGGGAGGTTTACCAACGATCGTTGCCGGATATACAGCATTATTCCTGCAGGAGAATGCGGTTACATGAAACACGGGATAGATATCGGCGGCGGAATAAAAACCGGTGTGATCTCCGAACGGACCTTCTATCCGCTCTTCGTCCGGGTCCACATAGCCTTCTATTACAAAATCCGATTCCGCGGGGACAAAAAGATCGATCGTTTTTGCTTTTACAATCTCAACCGGGCTCGATTCTATAAAACCCGCGAAAATAAATTCGTCTATGTCGGGCGGGAGCGGTGCGCTGGCGGCGTAAGTTACCGCCGGTGACCCTCCCAGGGCAACCGCTACATCCATTCTCTGTCCGCGGTTTTTATATTTATCAAAATGGCGGGTTCCGTCCTTGTTGTACTGCCAGTGCATTCCGGTCGATGAATTATCATATTTCTGCATGCGGTACATGCCGGCATTCTGAATCCCCGTATCGGGATCTTTCGTTATAACGATCGGAAGAGTAATAAAGGGGCCTCCGTCATGCGGCCAGCATTTTAATACCGGAATCCTGTCGAGAAGCGGACCGTCGGTATAAATTCTTTCCTGGCATGGGGCTGTTTTTACTTTTTTGGGGATAAATCCGGCGATCTCCTTTAAAGTAAAAAGCATCCTGATCTTATCCATGAATCCTTCGGGAGGGCGCATCTTCATGTTCGACTCTAGCCGGACGGCTATTTCGTCGAAAGATTTGCAGGAGAGCGCAAGCTGCATCCTTTTGTAACTGCCGAAGGCGTTTATAAGAAGAGGATATGAGAATCCCTTTACTCTTTCAAAAAGCAGAGCCGGGCCGCATGATTTTGAAACCCGGTCTGCTATCTCGGTAATTTCCAGTTCATGATCAACCTCAGCGCTGACCCGGTGCAATTCACCCAGAGATTCAAGTTCTTCTATAAACTGCTGCAGATTTTTATATGGCATATAATTAACTATCTAATGCAATTTTACCTTAAAAGCAAGTAAACGTAATAATGGAGCAGCATGGTGTCATGACAATGGACCTTTTATGTTTATTTCGGCGGGTTATAATGATATACGAACAAAAAATGGTTCGATCCGCCACAGAAATTGGCGGACCTTCGGGGTTCCAGGGTTCGAGGGTCCAAGTGACCGTAAACCCGAAAATAGAAACTAATCAGTGTCCATCTGCAAACTGTATTCGGAAACATTCATGTTTCCGGTTCGGAAATCGGCAATTTTGGGCAAGCTTTAGAAAATCAAGGGATTTTGCGGAGACATGCACATTGTATGTCGCACAAGAAATCCCGCAGATTGACACCAAGATCGCCTAAAAGGTCCATTTCCGGATGGAAACAAGGGAGGGATTATGAAATTCGAGGCTAACCTTAAAGAAACCGTAGTTCTTGATCCTAAAGACAGAACCAGAAGATCGATTCCGAGTGAAATACGAAAAGATCCCCTCACCGGCAGAACAGCAAGAATCTGCCATTTCATGAAACTGAAATGGGAGAAGCCGGATTTTGAGAATATGACAGCAGGAAATGAAAAAACATGCCCATTCTGCCCGGACAAGGTTTTAAATATAACTCCTTTATTCGCAGAGGATCTCA
>JAUPLM010000241.1 GCA_030836965.1 Thermodesulfobacteriota bacterium
AACGGCAAAGTAAAAAGTTTATTATGCAAGGCGCGCGAATCTTGAGGAATGAAGCGTACATAAAAGTACGCTGCAATGACAAAAGATGAGGCGCAACTTAAGCAGAATGACTTTTTACAAAGCCGTTCAGCCTATTATGCATAGTACAGCGTTTTTAGGCACCGAATCCCCGCTCTTGAAATTAACAGCCTTGATCACTCCGTCCGCCGGTGCCGGAAGAGCATTTTCCATCTTCATTGCTTCAAGTACTACAACAGTATCCCCTTTCTTTACACTGTCACCGACTTTCTTCTCGTAAGATACTATCATGCCTGGCATGGGAGCGTTCAGAGTGACTCCCGAACCTACATCTGTCGCAACCGCTTCAGGCATGGGAGCCTTCGGAGGCGCCGGTGGAGCCGGAGGCGCGGCAGGCTTGACTTCCGCTGCTGGAGCCGGAGCCTTGGCCTGAGGAGCCGGAGGCATCTGAACAGTCTGAACCATGGCAGGAACCTGCTGCATGTAGCTTATAACCGGGGCTCCGCCGACTTCTTCAACACCTACTTCATAATAATCACCTTCAATAAACACATTAAAGGTGCGAAGCCTCTCACCCCTGGCGGGAGCTTCCTTCTTTTCGGCTTTTTCAACAAGCTTCCCGGCTTTCGCCTTTGCAATAAGTTCCTGTTCGGCTTTGATCTGCTCAAGGGTTCTGGGCTTGACCTCTTCAGGAGGTTCTTCCTTGCCGTATTTCCATCTCAGAAACTTTTTCCCTGTTACTGGATAAAGAGCATAAATGAGCACATCATCGATATCCACGGCAAGATCCTTGATTTCCTGCTTTGCTTTTTCAAGTTCCGGCTCAATAACCTCAGCCGGTCTGCATGAAATCGGTTTTTCTCCGCGCGGATATCCTTTTAAAGCCTTCTTTTGCAGCTCGGAATTGATCGGAACCGCTGTCTTCCCGTAAAGCCCGTAACAAAGGTCTTTAACCTGGGCGGTAATCATCTTGTATCTGTCTTTTTCATCACCGAAGAGGACATTGTTGACGGTCTGTATTCCGACTATCTGGCTGGTAGGGGTGACAAGCGGTATCTGGCCTAAGTCTTTCCTTACTTTAGGCAGCTCCGCGTAAACATCATCGATCCTGTCCAGCGCGTCCATCTCCTTGAGCTGGTTGACAAGGTTGGAAAGCATTCCTCCCGGAGTCTGGTGAAGGAGAACATTGATGTCTATGATTGAAACTTTCGAATCGTCAAGAAGGTGCTTGTACTTGGGAAGAACATCCTTTTCGAGCACTTCGTTGATCGCGGCAAGCTTTCTTATATCAAAACCGGTATCCCTGTTTGTACCTAAAAGCGCCATGACAAGCGGCTCGATTGCGGGGTGTGATGTCCGGTATGCGTATGGGGTCATGCATGTATCCAGTATGTCAACACCCGCCTCGATGGCTTTTAACTGGGACATGGGAGCCATACCTGAAGTAAAATGACTGTGAAGATGTATCGGAACCTTGACGGCGGCCTTTAACGCTTTCACCATTGCATACGCGTCATAGGGAGCTATCAGACCCGCCATATCCTTGATGCAGATGCTGTCCGCGCCCATCTTTTCAAGTTCTTTCGCCTTTTTTACGTAATATTCAAGATTATAGACCTCTCCGCCCATTCTCGGTTCGGTCAGGGAATAGCATAAGCATCCCTGAAAATGCTTCCCGCTGCTTTTTATCACGGGAACAACCGTTTCAAAGTTGCGGAAGTCATTCAACGCATCGAATGTTCTGAATATATCCATGCCGTTTGCCGCGGCCCTTTCGACAAAGGCGCGCGCGACATCATCAGCATAATTTCTGTACCCGACAAGATTCTGAGCTCGAAGCAGCATGGAAAAAGGGGTCTTTTTGATATATCGCTTCAAAGTTCTGATCCTCTCCCAGGGATCTTCATTCAAAAAGCGATGCATGGTGTCAAAAGTGGCTCCGCCCCAGGTTTCCACCGCCCAGAACCCGACTTCATCCATCATTTCCGCAACAGGAATCATATCCTCGGTCCGCCCTCTCGTGGCAAAAAGGGACTGATGCCCGTCACGAAGAGTAAGGTCTTCGATCAGGACGGGGTTTTTGGCTTTAGGCCTGTCTTTCCCGTATTCCATAGGCGCTTTTGTAACTATATCGTGCTCGCTCATGTTCTTGTTCTCCTCTCCAATATATTTTCTGAAAAATTTCATTATATTTCCTTTTTTATTGCCGGTTATCGGTTCATTCTCATCCCGTCACGGCTTTCTCAACGCGATTCTCAGGAGCCGTTACCTGCTCCTGCCGAAGGCTTTCATCTGCATAAGATTCCGCGTCTGCATGATCGCCTGCCTGCCGCTTAAACCCCAGAGATTAAAGGCCGGCAGGGTAACGGCCTGAACTCCTCCTGAGGCGGACAGCCCGGCCGGTAAACCTGCCTGATTCATCATCATGCATTCCTCTTCGGTTTTGATATAATTTATTACAGCAGCGGATATCGCTGCCGCTATCTTCGCTTTTTTATCCATATTATCTTTCCTTATTATATTCCGGCGGTCCGCCCAAGCCCATACCCCGGCCCGTCTGATGTAAGTTGCGCATTCTTCTCCCCGCGCCAAAAAGACGTTTTATACCGGAATATTCCCATGCTTTTTGGGCGGCCTTGTCTCGCGCTTGCTGCACATTATTTCAAGAGCGTCTATAAGCCGCGGTCTTGTTTCAGACGGCATTATGACGGCGTCAATAAATCCTCTTCTCGCGGCACAATACGGATTTGAAAACAAATCTTCGTATTCCTTTATCTTTTCCTTGCGCTTTTCAACAGGATCTTTTGCCTCGGCAATCTCCTTGCGGTGAATTATATTGGCTGCGCCCGCCGCTCCCATAACCGCTATTTCAGCGGTAGGCCATGCAAAAGCCATATCGGCCCCTAGATCTTTCGAGCACATTGCAAGATATGACCCTCCGTAGTCTTTCCTGGTAACAAGAAGCATTTTCGGAACCGTTGCCTCCGAATAGCACCAGAGAAGCTTTGCTCCGTGGCGGATTATACCGTTCCACTCCTGATCGCTTCCCGGAAGATATCCCGGCACATCGGCGATGGTAAGAAGAGGGATATTGAATGAGTCGCAGAATCTTATGAACCTCGACGCCTTATCGGACGCGTTTATGTCGAGGCACCCGGCTTTGACTTTCGGCTGATTGGCTATTATCCCGATGGCTCTTCCGTTCAATCTCGCAAAGCATACGATTATATTCTGCGCGAAATATTCATGGGGTTCAAAGAA
>JAUPLM010000242.1 GCA_030836965.1 Thermodesulfobacteriota bacterium
CTTGCCCAGGTTCCTGAACCGAAGCGGATTCTTATTATATCCGCTGAGGGCGGTATAATGGAAGAGCTGATAAAATACCGTCCGGAAACGGTCGATTATATTGAACTGGATCCAGATGTATCGGAAGTATTATTCCTCTTCGGCCTGATTAAAAAAATCCCTGGCCTTAACGTAATTAATCAGGACGGACGAACATATCTTGCAAATACGGACAAATACTACGACGCAATCATACTGAACCTGCCTGAACCCGAAACGTACCAGATCAACAGGTTTTATACGGACAGTTTTTATGATACCGCAAGGAAACGCCTCTCTCCCGGCGGCATTTTAAGCTTTTCAATGGAAGGATATGATAATTATCTTGCAGAGCCGCAACGCCAAAAAATCTCTTCCGTTTACAATACATTATCAAAACATTTTACCAATATACTTCTTCTTCCCGGACAAAAGATCTATTTTCTTGCATCGGGACTTCCGATCAGTTCAGATATCCCGGCATCCCTTGACAGAAAAGGGATAGAAACCGACTATATCAGCAATTATTACTACGGCAACCTAACACAAGAGCGGATCGGCCGTTTAAGTGAACTCATAGATAAATCATCACCTGTAAATACCGATATATACCCGCAACTCATGCGTCTTATGTTTTCACAATGGTTTGCGAAATTCTCAACATCCCCTCTTGTCTTTATTCTGATTATATCGGTGCTGTGCATTATATACATGATAAGGATAAGAAGAGAGGAATTCGTGCTGTTTTCAACCGGGTGCATGGCAATGGGGTCTGAAATTCTTGTCATATTCGCTTTCCAGATATTTTTCGGATACATCTATATTAAAATCGGCCTTATAATTACCGTTTTTCTTGCCGGGCTGCTGCCGGGGGCATGGATAGGAAGCAGGACCGGAAATAAATACGGTGATAATAAAAGAATACCTCTTGTAATAACAGACGGTATCCTTATATTTTTAACAGGACTTCTGATTCTGGGTTTCGTATACGGAGAAGGCAGGATCCCATTGTATGTATTTCTTGCGTATGGTTTTATTATATCGATGACATGCGGATATCAATTCCCGGCAGCCTTAAAACTGACAGGAGACAACAACCGGTCCGTTACAAGACTCTTTTCAGCCGATCTGATCGGAGCGGCCGCAGGTACGCTTCTTATAAGCGTGGCGGTCATTCCGTATTTAGGCATCATCTGGGCCGCAACAGGATTGATCGGCCTGAAACTTATCAGTTTAACTATAATGGCGGCAAAGCATGAATAAATTAAGCAGGAGACAATTTCTTTACGGTACGGCGCTGATTTTATCAACGCCGGGATCTTCGTTCGCTCTCTGGCCATCAGGTGAAAAGAAGGAAATCCTGCCGGGTCAGGGTAATATAAGGGGAGAGATAGAAAGAGATGCTCCGGATAAGCCGTGGAAATGGTCTCATGAGGGATTCCACTATAAAAAGCTTGCCAATAAGAATGTAATATGCGGCATATGCCCCCACAGGTGTCAATTATCTCCTGGCGACCGGAGCGTTTGCCGATCCAGGGTCAACATAGACGGGACGCTTTACAGCCTTTCCTACGGAAATCCATGCACCAGAAATGTCGATCCAATTGAAAAAAAACCGCTTTTTCATTTCAAACCCCGGACAAAAGCGTTTTCGCTTGCAGCTGCTGGATGCAATTTCCGTTGTCTCAATTGCCAGAACTGGGAAATATCACAGGCCAAACCGGATGAGGTACGCCACAGCGAACTTTTTCCGGAAGATGCCGTAAGGGTCGCATTGGAAACCAGGGCGGAATCAATTGCATACACATATTCGGAACCGATTTCATTTTTCGAATATATGATCGATATAGCCCGTCTTGCAAAAGAGAAAGGCCTTTCAAATCTTTGGATATCAAATGGTTACATAAATAAAGAGCCTCTGCTTGAACTATGCAGATATATTGACGGCGCGAATGTTAACATCAAATCCTTCAGTGACGCTATATACAGAAAGCTGAACGGAGGAAGACTCGAGCCTGTTTTGAATACATTCAGGACATTAAACGACAGAGGCATCCACTTCGAAATGACCAATCTCGTCGTACCGGGTTATGTCGATGATCCTGATATGGTAAAACGGATGTGCGAATGGATTCTTACCGATCTCGGGCCGGATCATCCTCTCCATTTCCTGCGGTTTACTCCCCAGTACAAGCTTGACAGGCTTCCGCCTACCCCCGTATCGACTCTCGAAAAATTCCGGAGTATCGCGATGAAGGCAGGAATTCGCTATGCCTACGTGGGTAATGTTCCCAATCATGAAGGGACGAATACATACTGCCATAACTGCAAAAAATTAATTATAGAACGAAGGGGATACCAGGTGCCTGAATACAATCTTACCGGAAACAGATGTAAATTCTGCAAAACCGTAATACCGGGGGTATGGGAAAAGGTTGAGGTATGAAGCATAAATCTATGTCTGAAATAAGGCAAAAAACAGTCGAAGGATTAAAAAAAGGCGACACATTCACCGTCAAACGCAGCTTTACAAAAAAAGATACGGAATATTTTGGGAATATTACAAAAGATTATAATCCGGTCCACTATGACAGTCGCTTTACGGAGGCAAAAAAATTAAACGGGCTCATCTGCCACGGGCTGCTTGTCGCTAGCCTGATAACTGAAATCGGAGGGCAGATAGGATGGCTTGCATCAGGTATGGACTTTCGCTTCAAAAAACCGGTATATTTCGGAGACACCATAACCTGCTCGTTTACGATAACCGAAATTAATGAAAAAGGAAAAGCGAGAGGTGAAGCGGTTTACTATAATCAGGACGGCATTATTGTACTGGAGGCTTTTCTGCGAGGTATAATCCCGGGTCCGGAAGAAAGGCATGTGCTAAAAACCGTGATGGTAGAAGGTAATAAATAAGTCAATATCCGCTGAAAGTGTGTATTTTATATATCAAGAGGTCATCTTCTCAAATCATTTTTCATTCTTTCAAATTCTTCTTTTGTTATTTCTCCTTTTGCATACCGCTTTTGTAAAATTTCAACCGCGCTTTCGGTGTATGGACCTTCATAATGTCCTGGTCTTCTTGAACGGAACAAGGCATAGATAATGATTCCGATCAGAATTATGATTATCCATATTCTCAGCATTAATTTATTCCCTCTTCAAATACCCCGGTCTTTTTATTTTTCCTGACATTATCCCAGTTAAAATACTTCCCGTTCATGACTATATAAACGCCATGCGGAAGAGTCTGAACAAAGGCAAGAGCGCTTCCCAGATTAAATAACCCATCGGAACTTCCGAATTTGTAAGGTATCATTGCTCCCGTCAGAACAATTGTTTTGTTCTTAACTGAAGATGCAATGACTCTTGCGGTTTTAACCATCGTATCGGTACCATGGGTTATAACTATCTTATTTTCATCAGCGCTGCTGCAGTTTTCAAGGATGATTTCCCTGTCTGAATCCGACATATCAAGGCTGTCTATCATCATCAGGGTTTTTATATCAAACTCCAGCCTGCACCGCCCCAGTTTCAGCATTTCGTGAAGATGTGTTTCCTTAAAAAACAGTTCTCCGTTGAGTTCATTATATTCCTTATCAAAGGTCCCGCCTGTTACAAAAATTTTTATTCTCATATATATCCCGCTTCGACCGTGCCTCCCCATTTTTTCAGATTATCAACAATGAATTGAACAATTATCCTATGGGTTTCCCCGCCATTATTTTTTACTTCAAGAGACTTTCCGAATTCAATATAAATTGTTTTACCGGGGTCCACCGGCCCCATGTCCTTGATAAGCCGTCCATTTCCCTGAAAATCGGTCTTTAAAGCAATCGGAACAACAGGCACACCCGCCCTTCGCGCGAGCTTTACGCCCAGAGAATTGAAAGCAGCCGGATTGAAAACCGCGCTCCTCGTGGCCTGGGGAAAGATTACCACGGAATAACCGTTTTTAATGTATTCTTCTCCCTCTGAAAGAACTTTAAACAGGTCTTCCCTCGGATTCTTTCTGCATACCGTTATTGGTTTGATTGCTTTCATTATTGATCCTAAAACCGGATAATCAAGAAGTTCTTCTTTTGCCACAAAAGTCAGCCTGTTGAATGAAAGTAGAATGGAAGGTATTATAAAGGTATCGATCATACTCATATGATTTGAAATATATACGACCGGCCCCTTAATTGCAGAAACGTGAGCAAGGCCGGTCACATTAAGCGTACCACCGGCCGATTCAATAATTTTAACTATCTCGTAAGCCGACCATCTCCATCTCTCCTGGTCATATTTCCCGATACGGGCAAAAAGACTATCTCTTATAATATGATCGATAAGCCTGACATAATATATAAAAGCAGGCCATCCGGGCAGTAGATCAATCAATACCCGTTTTTTCCGAAGACTATTATAAGCGTCTTCAGATTTAATTATACGTGTAAACTCTTCTATATTCATCCGAAATAAATATTCAGGTTATTTAGACTGAAGGCTGAAGGCTGTCTCATCTGAAACATCGGACGGCAAACTGATTGCACAGCCCTGCGTGATATCAGGGACGGTATTTTTTCAGAACAAGAGCGGCATTTGTGCCCCCGAATCCGAAAGAGTTGGTCATCGCTGTTTCCAAATCCGCCTTACGCGCAATATTCGGAACATAATCAAGATCGCACTCTGTGTCGGAATTATCCAGGTTTATGGTTGGCGGAATTATGCCGTCATGAATTGCAAGAGCCGTAAAAACGGTCTCGATACCCCCTGCGCCGCCAAGAAGATGTCCGGTCATCGATTTTGTCGAACTGATCGGTATAGTATGAGCCTTATCTCCGAAAACCGATTTAATTGCTCTTGTTTCATATAAATCATTTAGCTGAGTCGATGTGCCATGCGCATTTATGTAATCAACTCTCCCCGACGTTATGCCTGCATCATCAAGCGCGGATTTCATGCATCTTGCCGCGCCTTCCCCGTCAGGAGGAGGCGATGTCATATGATATCCGTCCCCTGTCATTCCATACCCGCAAACTTCCGCATAAATATGCGCTCCTCTTTCAAGCGCCCCCGTGAGTGTTTCAAGGAGAATTATACCGCTTCCCTCTCCCACGACAAAACCGTCACGATCCCTGTCAAAAGGGCGTGACGCCTTTTGCGGATCATTGTTGCGGGTGGAAAGAGCTTTCATGGCGCTGAAGCCGGCGATGCAGGTAGCGGTTATGACAGCCTCTACACCGCCTGTTATCATGGCATCTGCATCTCCGTTACTGATCGCCCTGAATGATTCTCCCACAGCGTGCGTTCCGGCCGCACAGGCGGTTGCAATCGATGCATTTGGACCCTTGGCTCCGAAGAGAATTGAAATCATTCCCGGAGCCATGTTGCCAATCATAAGGGGAATAAAAAAAGGACTTACCCGGCCGGGACCCTTACGGTTTATATCAAGAATTGTTTTTTCCATCAAGCCAAGCCCGCCGAGGCCGCATCCTGTTATAACGCCAATTCTGTCATAATTTGATTTATCGATCACAAAACCGGAATCTTCAAGAGCCATGCGGGCTGCAGCAACGGCATAGGCAATAAAGAGTTCCGAGCGCTGCGCATCCTTTTTTGACATAAAGTCTTCGGATCTGAATCCCTTGACTTCACCTGCAATTTTTGTATTAAATCCGGATGTATCAAATCTTGTTATCTCGGTAATTCCCGACACACCGGCGCATAAGGCCGGCCAGGTCTCCTTAACTCCGATTCCAAGGGGTGTAACCAGTCCAACTCCCGTTATAACAACACGCCTGCTCAATTATTCCTCCTTCTTGTTATTAATAATACAGTCATCCGGGGCAGTTTAACATTTACCGCAACTTCAAAAACTTCAGATATCAGATTTATTTAATGAGCATTTATAAAATCAATTACATCTTTGACTTTGACAAGCTTTTCAGCAGCTTCATCTGAAATATCCATTTCGAACTCCTCTTCCATCGTCATTATAAGTTCGACCAGATCAAGAGAATCAGCGCCAAGATCATCGATAAAAGAAGCTTCAGGAACAACTTTTTCAATCTCAACACCCAGTTTTTCAGAGATAATTTTTTTTACTTTATTTTCAATCGACATCGATTCAAACTCCTTTCAATTTCCATCTTGCACCCCTCAGGAGGGTGCTGAAATATGTCCCGTTACCGGGATTAAAATACCTTATCTTTTAAGAATTCATAAGCTATTATGTTAATAATGTAATATTGTTGATAATATCAGTATGCCAAATACTCATATGAGTTGGCTGCTCCTAGTAATTTAATTAAGTTTTAATGTCAAGTTATATTATTTTTATTGTGTGGACATGAAATGTAATGATATTTGAAATTATATGGCAGGAAATAACGATATAATAATCTGAAATATATCTATATTATATCATTATTAAATAATGTGCTAATTACTAATACATGGAAATTTATAAAAAGTCATATTTTTTATTTCTTTTCTTCGGACTGTTCGCTGTTTAATAGAAATAACAATGGATTACATTTTCTCAGGAGGTTATCAGCTTTAATGCATCTTCAAATTTTATGTTTATTTCATCGGTTATGGCTGCGGCTTCTTCAAGAAGAATAAACACTTTCCCCATATCTTTATCTTTTGCTTTTCCGGCCCAATCCCGGTATGTTCCGGCATGCTCTTTATTGTGATTTATCCAGTGTTCCAGCAGTTTTGCCATTTTTTGTTCAAAAGAGAGAGCTGAAACCGTATCGTGGCTGTGGTGATTATGGTGATGGGTCATTTAACCGTCTCCTTCCTTAAATGTAATGAATTTTAATGGCAACAAATATAATGTCCTTAACCGATAGTCAACTATGCCGGCCTTGAAAATTTTTGGAAAGATGAAATATTTTATGGTTTCCGATAAAAATGACCGGCTCTTTAACTACAGAACGATATGCATCATTATCTTTGCCGCTCTTATATCTGGTATCCTTTCAGGAATTTTTATTGCATTAACATGGGATCTGCCCCAGATACGCTCGATAGAGTCTTTCCGGCCGGCCGGAGTAACGAGAATATATTCCGCGGACGGCATATTGATTTCTGAACTTTATCTGGAAAAAAGAGACCCTGTGCCGCTTAATGCAATCCCGTACTACCTTAAGGCAGCGATTATCGCTACGGAAGACAGGACCTTTTACAGACACAGCGGAATGGATATAAAAGGTATTCTCCGCGCCGTGATAAAAGACATGATAGCCGGAGAATATGCCGAAGGCGCAAGCACGATAACCCAGCAGGTTGCAAAAACTCTTTTTCTTACCCCGAAGAAGAGTTTGTTACGGAAGATCAAAGAAGCTATCCTTTCATTTCAGCTTGAGCGCCGCTATACCAAAGATGAAATAATTGAACTGTATCTCAACCAGATATACTTCGGGAGCGGCGCTTACGGCGTCGAATCAGCGGCAAAATTATATTTCGGAAAACCAGCAAAGGAACTGAGCCTCGCCGAATGCGCTCTGATAGCCGGTTTACCCAAATCACCTTCCCGGTTTTCACCTGTCATTAATTTGAATGCGGCTCAAAAAAGAAGAAATATCGTATTAAAACAGATGCTGGAAACAGGGATAATCTCCGACACGGAATATAATGCTGCAGCAGATAATCCTGTTATACTTATAAATCATGAACAAAGCAGGATCATCGCTCCCTATTTTATCGAATATGTCAAAAATTACCTTGAAGAAGTACTGGGCGCATCAAGATTGTACAGAGGCGGGCTTACAGTTCATACCACTCTTTTGTCAAATCTTCAGGATGCAGCCGAAGAGTCATCAGCAATCGGAATCGCTGAAATCACAAAAAGGATGAAAAAGAGCGGCATAAAGGATCCCGATCCGCAGTGCGCTCTTATCGCCATTGATATAAAAACCGGAGGAATAGTTGCCATGACAGGAGGCAATGATTTTTACAAAAGCTCTTTTAACAGGGCCACAATGGCTTTGAGGCAACCGGGATCGGCTTTCAAGCCTTTTATTTACGCTCTCGCAGTTGAACGCGGGTTTACCCAGCATTCATTGCTTCTGGATGCCCCGGTTGTTTTTAAAAGCGGGAAAAGAGGCAAAGACTGGGTACCTCAAAATTATTCGGGTGGTTATGAAGGAGAAATGACCATAAGGAAAGCGCTTGCCGTTTCGGAGAATATCCCTGCCATAAGGCTTATGGAAATTCTCGGGCCATCTTCTGTGACTCAGTTCGCTCATAAACTCGGCATTGAAACACCTCTTGATCCTAATCTCTCCCTTGCTCTCGGCACATCCGGGGTAACTTTGATAGAGCTGGCATCCGCTTACGCGGTATTTCCAAACATGGGTAAATATATCAAACCGTTCTGCGTAACCGATGTTGAAGACCGGAGAGGTAATATAATATGGCGGACAAAACCGGAAAAAAGGATTGCGATGTCAGGAGAAGGCGCAGCTATAATGACCAATATGCTGGAGGCCGTAATAAATGAAGGCACAGGGTCTGCCGGTCGCGCACTGAACAGATCTGTTGCAGGAAAAACAGGAACAACGAATGATCACAAAGACGCGCTTTTCATCGGGTTCTCTCCTTCGGTTTTGGCTGGAGTATGGGTTGGGCGTGATATTCCGGCTCCTCTTGGTAATGGAGAAACCGGCGGGAAAGCAGCCCTTCCGGTATGGATCAATTTCATGTCCAAAGCCCTTTCAGGCAAACAGGATGAAGCATTTAATATCCCTGATGGAGTAGTCAGGGTAAAAATAGATCCTGCGACCGGCCTCTCCGCATCATCCGGATCAGATACAGCCGCAACTGCTCTTTACAGAAAAGGAACCGAACCGGAGTGAAAACCTTTGATATATTGACTTTTCAGCCATGTTAAAATATTGTCATAAAACAACGTCTTTAATAAAATAGATGGACTCGTAAAGAGTCTAAATATGCTCTCTTATTGAGCTTTTTGGGGATTTTTAAATAACTTCGCTAAATCGTCCGCCATAATTCTGGCGGACTATTTTTAACGCTCAGTTCTTGAAAAATCTATTTCCCAAAAATTTCAAATCCGTTCGCATATGACTTTTTACGAGAGCATCAAAATAACGTAACGGATAATATCAATGCCTCTTTTTCAAAATAAATTAAAGTTCAACCCTTTCTCCATCTCAGTCATAGCTGTAATTATGGTTACCTTCTCCTATTTGTACGGTATTCCTTTTCTGGATCTCATGGAATTAAAAACCGTCGACTTAAGATTCGAATCGAGAGGTAATATTCCTACAACCTCAAATGTCGTTCTAGCCGTAATAGATGAAAAAAGCATCGCAAAAGAAGGCAAATGGATCTGGCCCAGATCAAAAATGGCCGAACTTGTCATCAGGCTTTCGAATGCCGGTGCTAAAGTAATAGCTTTCGATATAGGCTTCCTGGAAGCCGATGAAAAAAGCACCGTCAGAGCAATAGAAGACATCCAGAAAAAGATGGAAGACCTCGACCAAGACAATCCTTCACTGTCAAAATATCTTGAGGATCTCAAATACCATACGGATAATGACAGGCTTCTTGCAAACGCAATACGCAGCTCAAAAGCAAAAGTTATCCTCGGGTATTTCTTTCAGACAGATGAAGCATCGGCCGGTCATATCGGTGAAAATGAAATCAGAATGCACCAGAAGAATGTTCAGGGCTCGGAATATAAATCGATATCCTATTCATCAGAACAGGCCAGAACCGCCCCCCTCATAGAAACTTACTCTCCGCAATCAAATATCAAGGTAATTTCAGAAACAACAGATCACTCGGGTTATTTCAACATGTTTCCTGATGAAGACGGAGTAGTCCGGTGGCTTCCGGCCGTTCTGAAATGCAGAGAATCATTATATGCTCCGTTATCCGTTGTTACTGTAAGCGCTTTTCTCGACAGCCAGCTCTCTGTTCAATTGTATGAATACGGCGTCGGTGAAATAAAAATCGGAAATATGCCGATCCAGACTGATGAAATCGGACGAATAATCATAAATTACAGGGGGCCCGGAAAAACCTTTCCGCATATTCCGGTAACAGATATTCTCAAAGGGGATGCAGATGCAAATCTGATAAAAGATAAGATTGTCCTAGTTGGAGCCACCGCAGTTGGGGTATATGATCTAAGGGTAACTCCGTTTTCAAATGTCTTCCCCGGACTTGAAATCCATGCAAATGTCATAGACAGTATTCTCGGCAAAGATATAATGTACCATCCCAGCTGGGCCAACCTTTTCGATATATTTGCGATAATTATTGCCGGCCTGGTTCTCGGAATATTAATCCCGAGAACCAGCGTTCTGGCGGGCGCAGCAGCATCATTATTATTATTTTTCGGATATATTCTTCTGTGCCAGTTTCTTTTTTCCGGAAAGGGGTGGATATTGAACCTGGTTTATCCTCTTTCGGTCATGATAATAGTCTATGTAAGTATTACTTTATACAGATACATAGCCGAATCCAAACAGAAAAAATTTATCCGGGATGCTTTTTCAACCTACCTAGCTCCCTCAGTGGTAAAACAGCTCATCGATTCTCCCGAAAAGCTCAACCTTGGCGGACAGGAACGCGATATTACCGCATTCTTTTCAGATGTCCAGGGTTTTACAGGCATTTCCGAAACACTCTCTCCTAAAGAGCTTGTTGAACTGTTGAACGAATTCCTCACCGAAATGACAGATATCATCCTCGAATATGAGGGAACCGTCGACAAGTTTGAAGGAGATGCGATAATCGCATTTTTCGGAGCCCCGAATGATCTCCCCAACCATTCCGAAGTCGCCTGCAGGGCATGCATAAAAATGCAGAAAAGGCTCGATACGCTCAGGAACAAATGGAAACAGGAGAAGAGGCCCGGTCTTAAGATGCGTATAGGCCTCTGCAGCGGTAATGCCGTTGTCGGGAACATGGGGTCAAAAAACCGGATGGATTATACAATGATGGGAGATACGGTAAACATTGCCGCAAGACTTGAAGGGGTAAACAAGATATACGGCATTTATACTTTGATAAGCGATACGACATTTGCCGCGGCAGGAAACGGTATAGTGACACGTGAGATAGACTCGGTTAATGTGGTGGGCAGAAATGAGCCTGTAACCATATACGAGCTTGCGGGGCTTCCTGAAGATATTGATGAAGTTATGCGCAGGACTTACGACTCTTACGCAAAAGGACTTGAGGCATACAGGAAGAGCGACTGGAATCTTGCGATCAGGCAATTCATTTCGGCTCTCGACATCACCATAAACGACGGGCCAAGCAAAACAATGCTGGCCCGCTGCAATGAATATAAATTAAATCCGCCCGAAAAAGGGTGGAATGGAGCTTATACAATCAAGACCAAATAGGCCCGGAAAGTATTTTTATTCGGTTAATATACAGAAAACGGCGGATCGGTTGCCCCCTTCTTGTCTCCGTGAAATATGCCGGTTGCAGCATTCGAACCTTCTATTTCCATGATGCTCCAGACGCCTCCCATAGACTGCGCCGCTGGACCGTAAAATGATCCGGTTGCATTAAATTCACCGTTTGGAACGGATTCAGGAATCCCGTCTATAAAAGCCGCGCCGCCACCGATTCCAAAATGAGACGTCCCCTCAAAAGATCCGCTCGCGCCCGCAACTGACGCGTTATGCCCTCCTCCCGCAACTGCCAGGTTAAATAATTCTATCTGATTATCCATGAAGCTGACTTTGGCATCGAACACCCCCGTCATATCTACTCCGACGTCAGGCGTCCAGTAAGTCCCGTGAGCCCCTCCCGAATACAGCCACCAGCCTTCAATGCTTTGCAGGTTTGCCATGTCAATATCTGAAGTGTTATCTCCTGCAATGTAATATCCCCTGTTGTTAACCCAGTTATCATCGCCGTAATCATCGGGCATTGTCGCGGTCTGAGTCCAGTATCCCCATACCATATACTCATTATGAGCAAGAACTGTCCGGCTGACAGGGTACGGAACTTCAGGGAATATACCGCCATCGCCATAATCGACAGCGGCCAGCTTCCCATTATCTCCTGCCAGTTCGTCCACGTACATTGCATAGCCGTTTATTATGTCTTCGGCATAAAGATCCGTCCCCTTCAGATCCTGCAGTGAATTACTGACAAACACGCCGTTATTATCATATCCGACTTCACTATTATAC
The DNA here is from genome assembly GCA_030836965.1 of Thermodesulfobacteriota bacterium. Taxonomy (GTDB): domain Bacteria; phylum Desulfobacterota; class Desulfobacteria; order Desulfobacterales; family RPRI01; genus RPRI01. Next base: position 12,192 of record JAUPLM010000242.1, read on the forward strand.
CTTGTAAGCATGGCGGTAAAATAACCGAACCCGTTTACAGGCCATACCTCGGTTTCAGCCGGCAGACTCTGCTCATTAATAGCCGAAACAGTCAGATTCTGGGCGATATCTTCAGCGCTGTTATCATCCAGAGAGCCTGTATCTCC
>JAUPLM010000243.1 GCA_030836965.1 Thermodesulfobacteriota bacterium
AACGGGTCTATCTTTCCTTCAGGATTATACCCAACATCTCCTTCCGGCTGCATTTTTACGGTTTCGTTTTGAGTAACGGAGGCAATTAATTGCTCGGGTGGAGGAGTAACTCCGGTTTGTACACCGGTTGGTAAAATCCCTGATTTCTGCGTATCAGCCTGTCCCGCTGAATCTGATTTTACTTTATCAGCAGTCAGAGGTTCAACTGGAACAGATGCTGCCGGCTGCTGAGAAGTAATAATCTGTTTCTCCGCTTCGATAGCAGGGCCTTGAGCAGGAGCAGATACCGCATTGCTCTTTGCTACTATCTTCTTGCTGACAGCAACAGCCTTTTGAGGCGGTTCCTTTTTATTGCCGCATCCGATTACCAACAGAATCAGGCATAAAATACCTATTACAATATTAACATGTTTAAGATGTTTATCCATGTTTACCAGGCTTTGTTGCAGCTGTTCTCGGTTTTACGGCTCCCTTTTTACCCTTAACGGCAGGCGGTGCGGCAGCCTTGGCATCTAAAAATTTATAGGTCACTGCAGTACATGTTGTAACCAGTTCATTATTCTTTTTTGCAGGGTCGGGTCTCATATTGATATCTTGAATATTGACGATTCTTGGAAGTCGGGCCACTTTGTCAAAGAAGATGGCGACATTATGATACTTCCCGGAAATTTGCATTGATACCGGAATTTCAGCATAAAAACTTTTATTCTGTTCGATTCCGGGCTGGAACAACACAAATTCAAGCCCGGCTTCCTGGCCGGAAAGAGATATGCTTTCAAGAAGAGTAGGAATCTCCTTTGTTTCAGGAAGAGCTTTCATAACTACTTTCAGTTGCGACTCCGCATTATTCATTTCTTCCTTTAATTTAGGAAGATCTTTCGCGGTCTTTTTGGCAGTAGCAAGCTTCTTCTCCAGTTCCTGATATTCTGAACCCAGCTTCTGTAACTCCTTCATTTTTGGGAAATACATAAAATAACCAAATACACCTATTATAAGCAATAGGATACCGGCAAAAATGAGGATCCTTTGTATCTTTGAAAGTTTTTCAAGCTTTTCAAATACAGGAGCGATTGATTTTGATAGGCTCGGCTTTTCCATTATTTTTTTGCCTTACTTGTTGCTGCTTTCTTTTCTTCTTTCTTTACTTCTTTTTTCACTCTTTTGGCGCACGATAATTCAAAACTCTTAAATATTGCCTTATTTACAATATATTGTTTCAATGTTTTCAGATTAACTGTTTCGAAAAGATTAGATCTTTCGAGCCGTGTCATAAAATCAGCAACAGTCTGATTATCTACAGCAACACCCGAAATATTTACGGTATTTCCTCTTGCATCTAAACTGACAAACCACATCCGTTTAGGGATAACAAGACTTGTCATTGTATCCATGAGTCTTACAGGTTCATAGCGATTCGATTCAAGTGTGTTAATAACATTCATTTTAGTTTTAAGGATTTCAAGTTTTCCCTTTATTTCCGCTATCTCATTATTAATTTTTTCGTATTTTGCTGTTTCAATCTTTGTCGTTTCAACTTTTGATTTAATCTCTTTAACCTGACCGCTTAGCTTTATATTATAGTAAACCAAAAGGATAAAAACCAGAAACAAAGAGAAGAACAGTATTGATAACTGACGGCGGACATTCTCTTTTTTTCTTGCGGTACGAAAAGGCAGAAGATTAATTTTTATCATTTATCATCAACCCTTCTAAGTGCCAGGCCCATGCATATTGCGGCCTGAGGAGCAATTTTTTCAAGGTACGAAGAATCAAGGTTATCAGCCAGTTCTAACTTGCTAAACGGATTAATTATTTCAACTTCCGCTGAAGCTTCAGTTGCGAGCAGCCTTCTAAACTCCTTTATATTCGCTCCCCCGCCGCTTAAAATTATTTTTGTTATGGTATCATCAGGATACGTGGAATAAAAAAAGTCGAGCGCGCGTTTAATCTCTGCACACCAGTCGGATACAATAGAAGATACTATTTCATTCAGATCTTCAGGAGAAATTTTTTCATTCTGGCCGCCAAATTTCATTTGTTCGGCATCTTCTATAGAACATCCGGCAAGAGAAACAATTTTTTGATTTATCTGCCCGCAACCCAGAGAGACATCTCTCATAAACAATGAAGAAAGCCCTTTTAAAATATTCAATGATGTTTTACCGGCTCCGATATCAATCAAGGCGACAGTTTCATCTTTTGCATCATAACTGTACTCAAATATATTTTGCAGAGCAAAGGCTTCCACATCGATTATGCATGGATTAAGGCCGGCCAAATGAACAAGGTTAATATACTCACTTACCATTTCTTTTTTTGCGGCAACCAGGAAAACACTCATCTGATTCGGATTGTTTTCATTCTCTCCGAGAATCTGAAAGTCAAGATTTACATCGCTTATATCGAAAGGAATATATTGCTCTGCCTCGAACTGAATAGTCTCCTGCAGCTTGCTTTCATCCATAGTCTGAACGTTAATTTTCTTTACAATAACAGAAAATCCGCCTATTGACACCGCAACATTTTGTTCCTTCAATTTGTTTTTTTTGAATAGCTGGCGGATATAATCTGCAACGGACTCATGGTCATTAATTACACCGTCTTCAATTAACCCGGCAGGAATATCGATCATGCCGAATTTTTTAAGGCGGCGTCCTTTTTTTGTTTCAACAATTTCGCCAGCCTTAAGGGTTCTTGACCCGATATCCAAACCTATAAGATGATTTTTACTGCCGAATGCCATGAGAAACTCTCAATCGCCAAATATTTTGTCTTTATCCGAAAGATTAAAACCCATAGCCAGTATAATCTTTCGTTTCGTCTCCATCCGACAAGGCATACCGTCTTCGATTCTCGAAATGGTTATTGGAGACACATTTGCCTCTCTAGCAAGTTCTGCCTTGCTCATCATAAGAGATTCTCTGATTTTTTTTAAAGAATTCTTTCCCATTAATCAGACACCCTGCTAAATTTTTTGAAAAAACAACTTATTTTTACCAAAAGATGGCCTATAGATTACAGATTGTTTTATATATGTCAAGCAAAATTTATATAATTTATATATAATTATACCTATATACATTATATTGTGTTTCCTTATAACATCATTACAACAGATTGTATGAGTAAAATTATTACTTCCCTTTTTTTTAGCTTTTGGAATAATATTTCCGGATTGAATTATAGTTATTTCGTAACTGAATAATTTCTGTTTTCTTTCCACAAATTACTTCACGCCAATAGAAGTAATTTTAACATTCAATATTTTAATCTGTTTAAAGAATCCAGTACCGGCTGTATCTCGTTTCTGTGTTCGGGAGGAATCATAAGTATTTTCAGGTTATGATTCCTTATAAGAATGGATGATGGATTTATCATTTTTAATGACAACAGATTATCACGATTTTCAGAATTTTCCAAAAAAAGCAAAATGTCCGTTAGATTGCCGGAAAACCCTCCCGCATCAACATGTTCTATTACCTGCATGAAAATATTATTCACAGTCAGAACAAAATCGTCTACAGAAGCACTTTCGTTATCGGCACAGTTTTGCCTGGAAACAAAGCACCTGCATCCAAAAGGCCTTTCGTTATATACAGTGCATTCATTATTAAACAATAAGGGGCATTCACCGGGAAAGATATTCTCCTCTTCTGGAATATCATCTCCTTCCAGGCAACGCTCTGCAAGCATGTTAATAGTTTCCAGTGGCTGGAATCTTTGCTGAGATTCAGCGTATCGAATTTTCTCAAATAGATATCGTTTTTCTTCCGAAATAATACTATCTGCTATTTTACGCCCCTCAAGGGTTGTCATTGTGACATTTACGGTACAACATAATGAACAATATCTCCTGCAGGCTATATTCAGCGTACCGGCAAAATTATCATAAATCCTGTAAATTTTATCAAGAACAGCAAGTTTTGAATTTAAATCCATTTTATTTCCCGTGAAAATATATATTTCAAAATATTTCAAACATCTTGACTTAAACCTGCCTTGTCGTTATTTTTACAAAAACTTAAAAAGTCAGATCATTTCAACCTTTCCATAACGGGAGTATATCATGAAAAGCAAAGTTTATTTCACAAATATGAGAGCAACACACAAGGAAAACCTGTTCAAAAAGATAGAAAAGCTGCTTGAAACATCCGGACTCTCAGAAACGATGAGTAAAAGAGATCTTGTTGCTGTAAAAATTCATTTTGGTGAAATGGGAAACTCAGCCTTTATACGCCCGATATTTTTACGAAAGATAGTTGAATCGATTAAAGCTGCAGGAGGAGTGCCATTTTTGACCGACGCAAACACGCTTTATGCAGGAACTAGAAGCGATGCACCACATCATCTTGCAACCGCAACACAAAACGGCTTTGCTTATTCAGTAGTGGATGCTCCTCTTGTCATTGCAGACGGGTTGCGCGGAAAATCGGAAACGGCTGTTGAAATTAACCTGAAACATTTTAAACAAGTATATATAGGATCTGAAATAACCGAGGCGGATGCTATAGTATCCGTCGCTCATTTCAAGTGCCACGAGCTTTCAGGATTCGGCGGAACCCTGAAAAATCTCGGCATGGGATGCGCTTCAAGAAGAGGAAAAATGGCTCAGCATTCGACGGTATCTCCTGCGGTAAAAAAGAAAAAATGCATCGGGTGCGGTGATTGTGTAGAACATTGTTCGCAGCAGGCCATTTCGCTCATTGAGGAAAAAGCAGTTATTGACTCAGGTAAATGTATAGGCTGCGGCGAATGCATTCTTATATGCGCAAACAGCGCCATCCAGATAGAATGGAATCAGGCGATTCCTGTTTTTCTTGAAAAAATGGTTGAGTACACAAAGGGCGTATTAAAAAACAAGGAAGGCAGAGCATTGTTTTTAAATTTTATTACGGACATATCTCCAGCCTGTGACTGCTATCCGTATAACGATGCTCCGATCGTAAGAAATATCGGAATCGCAGCCTCAAAAGATCCCGTTGCTTTAGACCAGGCCTCTGTTGATCTTGTAAACAGCGAACAGGCTCTTCCGGGCTCGTGTCTGAAATCCTCACTCGGTCCGGGTGAAGACAAAATCAAAGCCGTTTATCCCGGTGTTGACTGGCAGATACAACTTGATTATGCTGAAAAAATAGGACTCGGGAACAGGAGTTATGAAATAATAGAAGTATGACCGGCCTTTCGGCTTCAAGCATTACATAACCATCGTGCAGCAAGAGATTGAATTATACTATGCAGCTGTCAAATAATAAAAAAATTTTATATGCGGTAATCATACTGCTTGCCCTGATGTCAATTCTGTTTGTTATTTATGAAGTTGACAATAACCGCCATAAAGAACGGGAAGATGTGAAAGCATTATATCCGGAGAGTTTCACTTTTTTTGATCTGGGTGCTAACACAGAATTATCGGATGAAATGACGAAAAAGCTTTCCGGAGAACTTGGCTTATATGCTGTTGAAAAAATGACCACTATAGATCTTATTATTCGTGACAGAATATTCTTTAATAAAAATTTCCCCAAACTTTTCGATTTGAATTATAAATTGAACGACGAAAAGGGAGCAAGGATAGAGCATAATATTACAAACCTCGTTTTCAGATATCCACAGAAAGAAAACACACCCTTTGATAATGTGAAACTCGTTTTTTCAAACTACACAAAAAAGCCGCTGCTATTTTCCGTTACAGCGAGGAAAAAGGAGGCCGATATGGCGGATACCTTAAAAGGAAAATACGGTGAGCCCGTTTTAATAAACTGGGACGACGGTAAAAGTGTATCATTGCTGTGGGAAAAAAACAGGGACTGCCTTGTTTTTTCAAAGATTTCGGAAAGAGGGGGCTTTAAATACAGCATAATGATCTACTTCGTAAATAATTTGGAAAACATGCTTAAGATAGAACAAAACGAAGTTATTAAAAGGGAAGAGGAAAGAACGAAGGCTGGCAAAACGGCCTTCTAATATTCTTCCCTTCTTCTCAACTTACAGTACCGGCACCAGGTTATAATAATACCTGCGAGCAGGCTTTTTTTCTATATGGAAAAGGCCCGAAAAGGTTTTGTTAAATGTCCCTAAAATCTGTTCCTACCCGTGGAAGAACTCTTGATTACGCAGCCGGAGTTTACGATATATTTGAGCCAATGTTACTTTTTGGCAGACAAAGCGCAATGAATAATCAGCTTATAGAACTTCTAGATATAAAAGAGACTCACAGAATTCTTGATATAGGATGCGGAACCGGAATCGTTGCAAAAATGATTGCAGACAAATTGAGCGCTGAGTCCGGAGGTTGTGCTATAGGAATTGATGCTGCCGGGAAAATGATTGAAGGAGCCAGAAAAAAACGCGGCAGTAAAACCTGCCTTTTTGATGTTGCTGCCGCAGAAGACCTTCCTTTTGAAAATGAATACTTTGACTCTGTGATTTCAACACTCTTTTTCCACCACATCCAGCTTGATCTGAAAGAAAGAGCCTTTGCAGAGGCTTTTCGTGTTCTCAAACCTGGAGGCAAACTGGTCCTTTCAGACATGCATATTCCAACAACAATTATGGGAGCTCTCATATCGCATGCCTCCAGATGGATCCTGTTTCAGCCACAGATAGGAGAAAATATCAGAGGAGTTCTGCCCGGAATCATAGAAAAGGCCGGGTTCGCTAAGCCGGAAATTGTTTCAACATATTTCGGGTATATTTCGGTGTTTGTCAGCCAAAAACCAGTGAAACAATCAAATAATTAACATGCAGTCAATAAAAGATTCAGGCATAAAAGAAATTGAAAATACTTTCAAATCGTTGAGAGAGGAGTTAGAAGAAGCCTTATACTCATACTGGAATACAGCAGCTCAGGTTCTTGATAAAAGCGGAATCAATGTTATTCCTCCCGGTCCCGAGTATATTTCCATCGAAAGAAATTTCTTTTCAGCCCTTTTCCTCTATTCGTATTTCCGGGCAGGCATACAAAAGCCAAGGCGAATTATGTATGCGACCGCAAACCAGTGCCTGCGCGGCATGGTAACCGGGTGCGACAATATACTGGATAACGAATATAAAATAACTCTTGATACCGATCTGCCGCAACAGGCGGCTAAATTTCGTTCGATCCTTGACATAATGGTTTCAGACCGTGTTCTGTTTTCAATTCTTCACAAAGAGCATAAAGCCGGTAATCTGACTACCGACCAGGTACTGACGGCAGCTTACGATTCTTTACGCACCCTTGCAAAGAGCGGCGCACAGGAAGCGTCTGAAGAGTGCGGATACAAAGAGATATTGAACCCTGAAATCATTTTGAATTCTATTCACCATTATAAAACCGGCCTGCTTTTTCAGTCGCCCTGGGCTTTGCCTGATATAATCGAAAAAAAGGATTTGATGGATGCTTCCGGTATCAGGAATGCCTTGTATCAAATCGGCATAGGCTGTCAGATACTGGATGATATGGTTGATTTGCCGATGGATATCAGAATGAAGCGCCATAACTATGTGGCGTCGTTAATATTGCGCGGAGAGAATTTAAATGAACGGGCCGTGTTTGAAGTAAAACTTTCCGGCGGAATAAAATATGAACAAAATTCAGATTTTCTTCTCGAATTTCCTGATGCAAGGCGTATTGCGGCAACCATCGCTCTGAATTATCTGAATAAAGGGACAAGGATGCTTTTTGACAAGGCTCATTATTTTATGGTTAATGCATCAATTTCGTTTATTTCCGGCCGAATTGGGGCAGATCGTTATCTTTTTGATATTGAAAGAGAAACAAATTAATGCCTTTTCTCTTCTGGATTAAAACAGCGTCTCTTTTTCTCGTAAGATCGCGGCGATCAACAGCGGTTCTCATCCTGATGATCTTTAGCGCCGTGTCAACTCTCATTTTCCTTGCATCCCTTGCAGTAGGCATAAATGATGCCATGATAAGAAACTCGGTCAGCCTCTATTCAGGACATATTTCCGGTTTTAATCTCCCTGTGAATGTAAGAATTAAAAGTTTGTTCACGGATGGAGTTTCCAATGTCCTCATGCGTATCCCGGTTCCGGGAGTCGTAAGCTACAGCGGGAAAATGGCAGCGGTAACACTGATCGCCGTTGACCCGGTTGAAGAGAAGAAGAGCACTGCCGTATGGAAGAAGATTATTAAGGGAAAATATCTTGAACCCGGAAAAAATCAAATTTTATTAAGTAAATCTGTTGCCGAACAACTTAATGCCGGTCCGGGAGAGACCATAGTTTTCAGCCCGGATCATGATTCGCCTCCTGTTCAACTTGCGCTAACAGGCATATATAATACAGGCATCTATCAACTCGACAGAGATATAGCTTTTTGCCAGATCGCCGCTCTTCCCTCTAAAGCTGCGTACTGGAATGCAGCGATCTTTTTAAATGACGCCGCGGATAAGGATTTAATTCTTGCCGGATATAATAAGGCTTATCTAAAAAAATCTCTTTTTAAAACATGGTCGGACCTGATGCCGGATCTCAAACAATTGATTGATCTTAATTATATCTCAATGAGCATCGTAATGGTTCTTGTTTTTGGAGTGGTATCGCTTGGAATTGCGTGTGCCTTTTCAATTTTTATTTTAAAAAATATCCGGGAATACGGTATTATGAAAGCAATGGGAGTAAGTCCCTATGAAACACTCCTTCTGATTTTCTCTGAAGTGATTCTGCTGAATCTGACCGCCTCGTTTATGGGGATAATAGGAGGCATTGCCGCCGTCCTGATGTTTCAGAAAACAGGTATAGATCTTTCAGTTTATACATCGCACAATCAATATTTCATTGTTTCGGGTGTTATTTTTCCGAGGCTTACGGCATATTCGGTCTGGTTGGCCCCATGTCTGGCCCTTGTTTTCAGTGTTTTTGCGGCAATATGGCCCGCAACGCTCGTTATCAGGACAAATACCTCCAGAATTTTAAGGAGCATCTGAAAGAGTTGATTAGTATAAACTGCATATCAAAAGCATACAGAACCGGCAGAGGAAAGGTTCAGGCTCTGTCTGATATTTCCCTTTTCGTAGAAACTGGAATGACACTTACGATTATGGGAAAATCCGGTTCGGGCAAAACTACGCTTCTAAACTGTATCGGCGGTCTGGAAGGACCTGACACCGGCAGCGTCGAATGTTTCGGTGTTGATATTCATGCTCTTTCGAACAGAGACCTTTCTCTTTTTCAGCGCCGTAACATGGGTTTTGTGTTTCAATACGGAAACCTTCTTTCGTATCTGACAGTTTTTGAAAACATAGCCTTTCCTCTTATCCTCAATGGCTTTAGAAATAAAGAAAAAGAAAGACGGGTATCGGAGTTGCTCGATAAAATGGAGTTATCTGACGCCGCACGGGCAATGCCTAACGAACTTTCCGGAGGAGAGGCTCAAAGAGTGGCTTTTGCAAGGGCAATAGCCCATTCCCCCGGAATGCTTCTTGCGGATGAACCTACGGCAAGCCTTGATACGGAAACGGGCAATAAACTTGTAAAACTCATGTTAACAATGGGCAAAGATGAGAAATGTACAATAATAATTTCAACTCATGACCAGGAGATAATAAAACTGTCAAGCAAATCATCATATATTAAAGACGGCAAAATGAAAGGCCCGGAAAATGAATAGACTTATAAAGTTAATCCTTTTAGGAGGAGTAATTCTATTTTCTTTCGGATGCGGCTATAAAGCTTATCTCGGTATGCATGGAACATCGATAAAATTACATCCTGATATACACAAATCGGTTATAAAAGACAGTGAATGCCTCGAATGCCATAACCCGGACAATCCTAAGGGACCGCCTACTCCGCATCCAAATTTTACAGGATGCATTAAGTGCCATGATGATGATAATGTGACTAAAAAATAAACCTGAATAACTTCTCAGTCGAACCAGTTTTACAGGTAGCAGGTAATACTGATTCAGAATGGAAGAGTCGGGAAGAATAAAACATTCTGAACCCAAACCATTTAAATCTGTTTTTCATTGAAAGGAGAATGATTATGATGAAGCAATTGACAATATTAAGCTTAATGTTACTCCTGACCGTACTGTTTTCTGTCGGATTTCTGACAACTCCCCAAAAGGTTGAGGCCGGGGTCGTATCTATTGAAGGAATAAAATATGATGTTAATTTCTCTCTTGAGGACAATCTGAAATTATTTGTAGGCAAAAGAGTGTCCGTGACACTTGATTCAGGAAAAACCTTTGTTGGGATTGTTAAGGAAGTAGGAAATCATCTTATGTGGCTGGAAAAACTGGAAGGCAAAGAATTTTTTGATGCCCTTATTCGTATTAACAGTATTACTGCCATAGACACCAGATTCCGGGATCTGAAACCTTGATTTAAAATCTGCAATTTTTATCAGACTTCAACTTCTAATGCGAATCGGAAAAAATACCATGAATGAAAGAACTTCAAAAATTTTAGCCTATGTTGCCGGGCGCTGGCCTCTTGATCCTGAAAAGCCGACAATTCTGTTTATTCACGGGTCCGGAGGATCACGCGCTCTCTGGGAAAACCAGATTGATAATCTTAATAAACATGTTAATACAATAGCTGTGGACCTGCCGGGGCATGGGAAAAGCAGGGGCTCAGGGCTCGACAGGGTCGAAGATTACTGCGCTGCAGTCATGGATTTTATCGAAACAGAAAGAATACCAACACCCATTCCATGCGGCCTGAGTATCGGCGGAGCCATCGTCCTTCAGCTTATTCTTGAGCATAAAACCCGGTTTAAGGCCGCAATACTCGTAAATACCGGAGCGCGCCTTCGTGTAATGCCTGCTATTTTTGAGATGATAAAGAAAGATTACGAAGGATATCTGAAGACAATACCTGCTTTTGCGGCTTCTGATAAAACTGATCCCCGGAAGCTGGCTTCACTGATGGCAGATACTGCAAATTGTCATCCTGAAGTTGCATATGGCGATTTTACGGCATGCGACCGGTTCAATGTAACAGAAAAACTCTCTTTAATAACCACACCGGTACTTATATTGACTGCGGAAGATGACAAGCTTACTCCGCAAAAATACGGCTTATATTTAAAAGAGCAGATAAAGAATTCATCCATCATAAATATAAAAGATGCCGGGCACCTGTCGCCACTCGAACAGCCGGAAGCATTCAACAGGGCGGTCATTGATTATCTGAAACAGGAAAAGCTTGTATAATGGCGCCAAAAGGAGTTTATAATAAAGATGAATTCAGAGATGCAGCAATATCTTCAACCTTCACCTACCATAGATTTTGATAACGAAGCCGTCGTATGTTTTGCCAGGAAAAACTCAGGCGATTCAACCGATCAGCGTATGCAGGCGATCAGTCTTTATTACGCGGTAAGGGACGGTATCCGCTATGACCCTTATGCAATCAATTTGTCGGTAGAAGGACTCCGGGCAAGCACGACGCTCGGCACAGGACGTGGCTGGTGTGTGGCAAAAGCTATTCTTCTTACAGGATGCTGCCGGCTTTTGGGGATTCCGGCCCGGCTTGGTTTTGCCGATGTGAGAAACCATCTCACAACAGCACGCCTGCGTGAGCTGATGAAAACGGATCTCTTCTTCTGGCACGGTTATACCTCGATTTTTCTCGGCGGAATATGGGTCAAAGCGACTCCGGCCTTCAATATAGAGCTTTGCGAACGGTTCCGGCTGAAACCGCTTGATTTTGATGGATTTAAGGATTCCATCTATCACCCGTTTGATCTTGAAGGGAACAAGCACATGGAGTATGTAAGGAATCATGGCGAATTTGCCGATGTTCCCATAGACATGATAATTGAAACCTTTCGCCGTGAATACGCCCCGGATGATTCATCCCTGAAAGAAGCTGACTTCGACCGTGATGTGGAAATAGAAACACAGAATCACTGACAGATTACTCCTGTAACTGCCTGTTAACCGG
>JAUPLM010000244.1 GCA_030836965.1 Thermodesulfobacteriota bacterium
TCCTTTTTTGGCTTCAATGCCGGAAGGTGGTGATAACAGGAATATTGTAAACAGAAGTTTTTGAATATCAGGATGATGAGGTAAATTATTTAAATCAAATCACGGAGGAATCAGGGATGAAAAAAATCGGGGTTTTAGCGCTGACCGTAATACTGGTTTTTGCTTTCACAGTACCGGCATCGGCACTTGAGAACATTTTCGGAGGTTTCTGGCGGACAAGAATGTATCAGCAGAGAAATTTCGACGGCGACAATCTTGACACTCAGGATAATGTTCTGGTGGACACAAGGACAAGGCTTTACTATACGGCCAAACTGAATGACAATCTTAAATTTGTAAACAAGTTCGAGTTCGACACGGTATGGGGATCGGCGGCCGGTTTCGGCAGAGTAGGTACGGATGCCGTCGCGATAGAGGTTAAAAACTCCTATGCGGATTTCAATCTGGGCCCGGTCAATGTTTTAGTCGGCGCGCAGGATTTCTATCTTGCGAGAGGTTTTATCGCCGATGAAGACGGAGTGGGGATGAAAGTCGTATATAAGTTAAACGACTCCATCGTCCTTCCCTTTGCCTGGCAGAGAATGTACGACGGCAACGATGCCGGTGTCGGCGAAGACCGCACCAGGGGCGATATCGACTTGTATGTTTTTGCGCCCGGCATCACTTTAAGCAAAGACATTTCCATCAGACCCATCTATGTATTTGCCCACGCGCAGGATGGCGCGGTTTTTTCAACCGTTGTTCCGGCTTATGCCGCGGGTACTTTCAATAATATAAACATAAGCATGGCAGGCCTTGACTTTGACGCGAAATTAGGCCCCGCTTCTTTATGGTTTACCGGTATAAAGCAGTTCGGTGATATACAGCTTGCTGCGGGCGGAAATACTATCGACGTGGAAGGATATCTCCTTGCTGCGGGCGGAAACTTCAATTTCGGCAAAGCCGATATTCACGGCCAGGCATTCTTTGCTACCGGCGAGGAAAACGGGGTTGCCGACGGGGAGATCAGTGCCTTTCTGACAACAGGGACAACATCGTACTACTGGGCGGAAATAATGGGATCGGGTGTTTTCGACAACCAGGTTTCAGCCGGTTCCTGCGACATGTTCGTATCGAACGTTCTTGCCGCCAATATCGGTACGACAATCACTCCGACCGACAAGCTGAGCGTATCATTTGATCTATGGTACGCGAAACTTGACGAAGAGAACGCATTCGGCGAGGATGAACTCGGTTTGGAAACTGATGTCAAAATAACATACCAGCTTGTAGAGGGCTTAAGCCTCGACGTTGTCGGCGCTTATCTTTTTGCGGGCGATGCGACATCAGCCGACGGGAAGAATGATAAAGATCCGTATGAGTTTGGAACGCAGCTCTCGCTCAGCTTCTAGTTTTCATCCGGAAATGGCCCTTTTGAGCGATCTCTGCGGAAATCTGCGGAATTGCTTGTGCGAAAACAGAAGGCCGGGGAGATAATCCTCTCCGGCCTTTTTTATTTTCCGGTCTGAGCGTAGTTACCGATTTCGGCCTTGACCGGAAATCGGTAACTACGCTCCTTTCTTTTCAACCATGCCACGAAACGCAACACTCAACTCAGTTTTTCTTTTAAAATCCTGTTCACTATTTCCGGATTAGCCTTCCCTTTTGTCTCTTTCATAATGCGTCCGACAAAAAAACCGAGCACTTTTGTTTTGCCCGCCCTGTAATCAGCGGCTTCTTTCGGGCAGTCCGCTATAAGTTTCACAACCATTTCTTCCAATGCTGATATGTCCGTGACCTGAACCAGGTCCTTTTCCCTGATTATTTCTTCGGGAGATTTGCCGGTTTTTGCCATTTCCTCAAAAACCGTCTTTGCGATTTTCCCGCTTATGACATTCTGATCGATAAGAAGTAACAACTTTGCGAGATTCGATGAAGAGACAGGCGATTCCTCAATACTTTTACCTTCCGCATTCAGAAGCCCCAGCAGAGCGCCCATCACCCAGTTGCTCACCGGTTTAGGATTGTTGAATTCTTTCACGCAGGCTTCAAAATAACCGGCAAGCTCCACGGCGGATGTGAGAACACCGGCATCATATTCCGGTAAACCGTATTCCGAAATGAACCTCTTCTTTTTTTCATCCGGAAGTTCAGGGAGTTTTTCTTTAAGTTCATTTATCCATGCGTCATCTATTACAAGCGGAAGAAGATCCGGATCGGGGAAATACCTGTAGTCGTGCGCCTCTTCTTTTCCTCTCATGGATGTTGTGCAGTTCTTTGCCGGATCCCAGAGTCTTGTCTCCTGAACAATCTTTCCTCCGTCGAATAAAACATCTTTCTGCCTTTCGATCTCATACTGAATCGCTTTTTCGACGTTTTTAAAGGAGTTGAGGTTTTTTAACTCCGTTCTTGTCCCGAGAGCGCTCTCTCCGGACGGCCGGATGGATACATTTGCGTCGCACCTGAAGCTTCCCTCCTCCATGTTGCCGTCGCAGATATCAAGATATCTGAGGATGGACCTCAGCTTTCTTAAGTATGCCCCCGCTTCTTCAAATGTTCTTATGTCCGGTTCGCTGACTATTTCGATAAGAGGAACGCCGGTCCTGTTGAAATCAACCATGGAATAAGGGCGGTTTGGGTCGTGTATCAGTTTGCCGGCATCCTCTTCCATGTGAATTCTGGTTATTCCGATTCTCTTCAAAGCGCCGTTTGCTTCAATGTCGATATATCCGTTTTGGGCTATCGGAAGCTCATACTGGGAAATCTGGTACCCTTTCGGAAGATCGGGATAAAAATAGTTCTTGCGGGCGAACCTGCTGTTTCCGGAAATGGAGCAGTTCGTCGCAATCCCCATAAGCATCGCATATTCGACTACTTTTTTGTTCAGCACCGGCAGCACTCCGGGCATGCCGAGGCAGACCGGACATGTGTGTGTATTGGGAGGAGCTCCGAAAGATGTCGGACAGGAGCAGAATATTTTTGTTCTGGTTTTTAACTGGGCGTGAACCTCAAGCCCGATCACCGCTTCAAATTGCATAAATAATCCCTTGTTTCCCCTGCCTGCCGGCAGGGTTTATTGTTTAAGATTCCCGCTTATTGATGCATGGACCTTTAATATAAAGAGGTGCCGGCATAGTGTCAAGCCATAAGGCTTTTGTATTGTTTTGTTTTGACAAATTATTGCATAAACGTTTATAGATTACCACTTTGAGACCACTAAGGGCGGGAAGGTTTGAATGAAATATTTTCTGTGTGTCATAGGAATGGTAATGATCGTTGAAGGTCTTCCGTATTTTATTTTTCCTGAAAAGATGAAGAACTGGATGGAAAAGATAATAGAAATGCATGAGAGCGCCCTACGATGGATCGGCTTTACTCTAATGCTTGCCGGACTTCTTCTGGTTTATCTGGGCAGGCGGTAAGCGTGTTTAATCTCTCCGATTATAATTATGAACTCCCCGAAGAGTCGATAGCGCAGAAACCGGCATCACAACGGGAGAGATCCAAGCTGCTGCTGCTCGACAAGAATACCGGAAAGACGTCTCACCGAGAATTTTTTGAGATTTTCGAGTTCATTTCGTCAAAAGACATTCTTGTCATAAACAACACAAGGGTACTTCCGGGGAGGTTGTTCGGAAATAAGGATACGGGAGGGAAAGCTGAGGTACTGATCCTGGATTTCGCCGGAGGGTTAAAGACGGCGGGGAAAGAAGTATTTACCTGTGAATGCCTTGTAAAAACCTCTAAACCA
>JAUPLM010000245.1 GCA_030836965.1 Thermodesulfobacteriota bacterium
CATAAAGCCGGAAAAGATCGAATAAAACTATAAAAAACCCTGACATTCTGAAAGGTTATATAAATTAAAAGATTCACTTACCGTAACGCAGATACCATGACATAAAAAGCCTGTCAAGTTTTTATGTCATGGCATAGAAATTAAACTCAATTCATAAACTTGCGCTGCATGCAGGTTTTGTTGCTGAATGCTCTCTGATATCAGGCTATTCCAAGCTTGAACTTCAAAGACTTCAGAGTGTTTTTCATAAGCATCGTGATCGTCATGGGGCCGACACCACCGGGAACCGGCGTAATGAAACCTGCAATCGCCTTTGCCGCTTCGAAATCGACATCCCCTTTCAATATCGCAATCTTCTTGCCCGTTTTTTCACTGACTTTCTCACCGACCCTGTTTACGCCAACATCGATGACACAGGCGCCGGGTTTAATCCATTCGGGTTTGACGAGATCGGGAACACCGGCTGCAACTATAAGGATATCAGCCCGTTTGCAATGTGATGCCATATCCTTTGTCCCTGTATGAACTATGGTCACTGTCGAGTTTGCCCCCGGACCTTTCTGAAGCATCATGTTTGCTATTGGTTTCCCGACAATATTTGACCGCCCGACGACAACGACCTCGGCCCCCTTTGTAACAACGCCTGAACGCACTATCAATTCCTGGATTCCCGCGGGAGTGCATGGAGGATATTTTACCTCTGAGCCTCCTATCATCAACCGCCCTACATTAACAGGATGAAAACCGTCAACATCCTTATCCGGATCGATAGCATTCAAGACCTTCTTTTCATTGATATGTTTGGGGAGCGGTAACTGTACAAGGATGCCATTAATGGAATCATCCTTATTATATTTATCTATAAGAGCAAGCAGATCTTTTTCCGAAATATCTATCGGTTGGCTGTCCTGAACCTCCTTGAAACCGACTCGGTGAGCAGTCTGAATTTTTAAAGTTACATAGGAAATGGAGGCGGGATTTTCACCAATTAATATTGTGACGAGTCCGGGGACCACCCCGTGCTTTGCTTTGATTTCAGCAACCTCCTTTGTAATCTCATCAAGTATCTGTTCACGGATTTCAGTTCCCAGGATTAATTTTGCCGGCATCTCTAATCTCCTTTTGAAATTTGTTTATAAATTGAATATCCCCGCTGCAACCCGGGGTGGATTGCTAAAAGATTTTCAAAGTTTTTAGACCATTCATATATTCTTGTCAAGAAAACAAGGTTTATATAGCGGGGCGGAGCGATCATGGTTCTTTTTTAAATTGCTGCTTACAGTGGATATGGAACCTGCATAAGACCAGCCGTTTCATCAAACCCCATCATTATATTCATGTTCTGAACAGCCTGCCCTGAGGCCCCTTTAACAAGGTTATCAATTGCCGATATAAGTACGAGGTGATTTGTCCTCTTATCCATCCTGAAGCCGATATCGCAATAATTGGTTCCTCTTACATGCATTGTATCCGGAAGCCTGTTTTCGCCGCATATTCTAATAAACGGGCGCCCTGAATAAAAAGAGGAGAGGCAAACGCCTATATCTCCCGGGGCTGCATTCTTTGCCGGCCGCGCATATATCGTTGTAAGCATACCTCTTGTCATTGGAACTAGATGCGGAACAAATGTTATTTTTATACTTTTCCCGGTTTCAAATGAGAGAGTCTCCTCTATTTCCGGATTGTGCCTGTGAGAGGCAACTTTATAGGCCTTGAATGATTCATTGACCTCGCAAAAATGGGACGAAAGGGAGAGCGATCTGCCGGCGCCGCTCACACCCGATTTTGAATCAACTATAATGTTTTTTCCGTCAATAAGCCCCGCCTTTAACAACGGCAGGAGAGGGAGCAGCGCGCTTGTGGGATAACATCCTGGATTACCCACTAAATCGGCTTTTCTTATTTTTTCGCGGTATACTTCGCAAAGCCCGTAAACAGCCTTCTCAAGCAGATCCTTTGCCGTATGATTCTGATAGTGGGTTTCGTAGGCCACAGGATCCCTGAACCTGAAATCCGCCGAGAGATCTATTACTTTCTTTCCATTATCTAAAAGAACTGGCGCTATTTCCATGGGTATTTTATGGGGCAGGGAAAGGAAAAAGATATCCGCTCTTTTACACATCCTTTCGGCCGAAAGCTCTTCGCATATCAGATCGACATGGCCTTCCATAGATGGAAAAATCTTGTCGAAACGCATCCCGGCGTACTGCCTCGAAGTTATGAGAGTAATCTTAGCCTTCGGATGTCCTGAAAGAATACGAACAAGTTCAGCGCCTGCATATCCTGTAGCACCTATAATTCCGACTCTTACCATTTAATCCTCCTAATCCCGAAAACCCGGACTTTTTCAGTACTCCTGGGGTCTCATTCCTTCCAAACTTGCTCACCTAACGATTTATCAAAGCCCGAAACCGCAAAAGATCATGGACATACCGATTTATAAAACTCGAATTCTCCCGATTTGCTGATCTTGACAACAACTGCGCACTTGATAGGATCGCCTTCGGAATTAAATGTCATCTTTCCTGTTATACCGTCGAAATCCGTGATCCTGGCAAGCTGATCTTTAATCGCATCACGGTTTTTCTTGATATCGCCCGTAAGAGGAATTCCCGTATTCTGTATAGCCTGGATCATGATACGTATGGCATCCCACGTAAGGGCTCCGACATCATCAGGCACATATCCGTATTTTTCCTTGTACTTGACGATAAATTCCTTTGTGGCGCCCTGCGCTCCGGCAGCGGCATAGTGGGTGCTGAAAAAGAGCCCCTTGCAGTCATCACCGCAAAGATTCATAAGTTCCGCAGAACCCCAGCTGTCGCTTCCCATAACAGGTTTATTCCAGCCTAGTTCATGCGCTTGTTTTACGATCAGTGGAACTTCATCATAATATTGCTGAACAAATAGAACATCCGCACCGGATTTGACAATTTTTGTAAGCTGGTCTGAAAACTTGCGGTCTTTTGTGGTGAATGACTCCAAAGCGACAACAGAACCCGGCCCATTAACCTTTTCAAAAGTTACTTTAAAA
>JAUPLM010000246.1 GCA_030836965.1 Thermodesulfobacteriota bacterium
AAAAAATACTTTCTTCTGATTGAATAAAAGTCTTTGAATTTTCCCGATTCATCTCCGGCAGGTCTTTTCTGGTTATCATTACGAATCTTTTTGAACTGCCCTTATTGTTCTGAATAGAGATCCTCTTTGCTGACCGCGGCTGTGACATATAAAACAGGATGTCCCTCAAGTTTGATAATTGTTTCTTCGGGCAACTTCTCTCCGTGGCTGTTGAACATCATTTTAACGGTCGGTTTCAGGGGATGAATCTTGCTGTTTGAAATTACTCTTCCTGTTTCCATGCTGTTGAGCCTGACATAGCTCCCTACGGGGAAAATACCCATTTCATCGAGAAAGGTCTTTATGAATCTGGAAGGAAAGAGGGTATTCTTTGCTGATACCAGTTCCTTGACGGAAAAGTACTGCGCAAAGGCTTTTCTGTGAGGACGGTTATGAATCATAGCATCGAATGTATCGGCAAGACCTATTATAGTCGCATATTCGCATATCGAGTTTTCATTCAGCCCGGCGGGATAACCGCTCCCGTTTTTTCTTTCATGGTGTTCATATGCGACACGGGAGAGCATCGGATGTTCAGCATGGAAACGGGACAGCAGATGTTTTCCTATTTCCGTATGTTTTTTTACGGTATTCAATTCGGCTTCCGTCAGCCTGCTGTTCTTTCTCGTTATGCTTTCCGGTATCTTGAAAAACCCGATATCATAGAGAAGTGCAGCGAGTCCCAGTTCAAGAAGTTCATCTCTTGAATATTTCAGGCCCGTACCGATCTTGAGAGAGTAAATCAGGACATTTATAAGGTGGGTGATCAGGTAATCTTCATTGATGAGTTTGTCGGACGACAGGGTAGTTGATTGATAAAAATTTTCAATCAGATCAGGCGTATTTATTATATGATTTACAAAATCAGCAGCCTGTTTGATGTCAAAGCTCTCATTATTACAGACCTTCCTGCGGACCTCTTCAAGATAATCCGTGATGGTTGTGTAAAGTTGTTCAGTGGATTCAGTGTCTTTTTTTTCAGGTATGGCGGAGTTTAAATCCGAAGGCGTGGCAAAATCCTTTACAGCGCTGAAACGCAATGAGTTATCCGTCTTTCCGTCTTCATCCCTCTTCTTAACGTCATCTCTTATTATGTCTGAATATTTTACCATGGTTTTACCGATGCATTTTTAAAATTTTGCTAATTATAAACCTTCGATGCTTCGCCTGCCGGCGACATTAAAATATTATATATTATTATATGACAATGTCTTCATATTCAAGATAAATATTGCTTTTTCCTCTGTTTTTTGATTTAATAACTTTTTAAATGGATTTTACAACCGTATCAAACTTGAAGGCCCCGGGGAAAGGTTCAAAGTCGCGGCACCTGTAAAAACAGGGCTGTGAACAGGTTGAAATGACCGGAATTCCTCTTTTACGGAAATGACATAAAAGAAAAATACTTATTATTTACGCAACCATCAGGCCTTATGGGCTCCGGAAAAAGCCTGGAAGCGGGCCGGAGTTGAGGCTTTATTATATTTTCTGAAGAGAATTTTAAGAGGCAGCCGCGATGAATGGCAGTACAATGAAAATAATTCTGACGCTTTTTGCAGGTATTTCAGCAATATTCCTTTCGTCATGCGCATATGAGGCGAAGGGAATACCTGTGAGGGAATTCAGACCCACATCGGCATTTGAACAAGCTGAAGCGAAACAAAAAAATGAGATGAAAGAAGTAATTTCAAGGGCGAGCCAGGTTAAGGAAAACAGCGTTTTTACGGAAAGACGCGGCGTTCCCGAATACATCATAGGGCCTGGCGATATCCTTACCATTAATTTCCGGGAAGGAGCAAAAGTCAATACTTATGATGCCCTGGTCAGACCTGACGGAAAGATATCTTACTCTTTCATCGATAACATTACGGTGAGCGGTAATACGGCCAGTGAGGTGACTGAAATCCTCACGGAGTCATTGAAAAAATATATCAGGGATCCGAGGCTTGAAATAGTTATAAAGGAATATAAGAGTAAAAGCGCTCTTCTTTTCGGCCAGATCAACATCCTGCAACAGGGTATATCAGGTCCGGGAAAATATCCTCTTGTCGGCAAGACCAGGGTTCTTGATCTTGTAGTAGCCGCCGGCGGCGCCATATCCGGCCAGGAGACGGGTAACGCCGACCTGCGCAATGTGGAACTGGTTCGCCGGGGAGAGAAATATACCCTGAATCTTTATAATGCTATGTTCCGGGGCGATGTCAGCGACAACGTCATTCTCGATAGCGGTGATATTGTTACTGTTCCGGAGATGCCGACCTTCGCTGAACGGGTTTATGTCTTCGGACAGGTGCGATCGCAGGGGATCCTTAAGCTTAAAGATTCCCAGGATCTGCTTACCGCTATAGCTCTTTCCGGCGGGACTACGCCGGTGGCCGTAAAAACCGACGTCAAGATCATAAGAGAATATGAAGAGAGACAGGGTAATCCGGTTATTTTATCGGCGGATCTTGACCAGATACTTTTGCAGGGAGATCTGGCTCAAAACATCAGACTTCAGAACGGGGACGTTGTCTACGTCCCGAGAAGCGTAATCGGAGATATCAATGAATTTATAGCTAATATTTCTCCCATGCTTGATTTCATTTACGACCGCCCGAGCGACTTCCGGACATATTTCTTAAAGAATCAGAATAAGTTGAGGTGGTAAACAAAAGGAGAACTAAGCAATGCCTGTGGCCTATGACCTGAATCTGCGTGAATACTGGCGAACGATCCGCAGGCGTAAAGTCATTATCATCTTTACGATTTTCATGATGACCCTCTTCAGCTTCATTTTCTCTGTCCTGGGCCGCCCGACTCCAATCTACAAAACCAGTGCCAGTGTCAAGGTTGAAAAATCGGATTCCATGACCGGGCTGTTTATCCAGACCGTTTCCTATTCAACCACGAACTACATGGAAACACAGACATCCATGATAAAAAGCTACTTCATCATGGAACTGGTGGCCAAGAAAATGGGTTTGATCCCATCCGGGATCTCCTCAGACGAAGTACGCCGTAATCCCGGATACCTGTCGGCAATTCTCATGCTGAAGGGGAAAGTGGATACAGAACAGGAAGGGAACAGCGATATTATCAACATAACGGTTGCTTCCGAAGATCCGAAACAGGCTCAGCTTATCGCCAACACCGTGGCTCAGATATTCAAAGAGCAGCACGCTCTCAATCTGAACAGCCGCATTATCGAAGCCAAGAATTTCATCGAGAGCCAGGTTGTCGTAACTAAAGAAAAGCTGCAGAAGGCGGAAGATGCGGTAAAGGAGTTCAGAGAAGCAAATCGCATGATTTCCCTGGACTCCCAGTCATCGGGTCTTGTCGCTCAGTTTTCAGACTTGCAGACGAAAAAACTTCAGGATATTGCGACCTATGGGAAGATCAGCGAAATTCTGAATGTCCTCTCACGGGCAGAGAAAAGCCCCCTGTCATCCAAGACGATTTTTTATTTCGAAGAGGCTTCGGCGCCTTACAAAAGCCTGAATGACCGTCTCGTGCAGCTGATGCTTGACCGTGATATCATGCTTATAACCTATACCGAGAATTTTCCCCAGGTGATAGAGATCAGAAAGCAGATCCACGAAATAATCACCAGTATGAAGGCTCACCTGAATACCCAGCAGCAGAGCCTCTCTCAGGCTATGATTTTGACGGACAATCAGATCAAAGATCTTGACGATCAGCTAAAATCCCTTCCTGCGCAAGGCCTGGAGCTGGCCCGCCTGGAAAGAGAAGTGGATGTCAACAAGGAAATTTACACAATGCTGGAAAAGCAGCATCAGGAATCTCTTATTCAGAATGCCGAGAAAATAGAGGAGGTCCAGATCGTCAAACCGGCGCTTGAGCCTTCCTCTCCCATCAACCCGCCGAAGATCGTGGCTACAACGAGCCTTGGTTTTATCATAGGAATCATTCTCAGCATTGTTTTTGCCTTCCTTATCGAAACCTTTGATACATCAATGGGCGCCGCTGAGGATGTGGAGCAATTCCTCGGCACCCATGTACTAGG
>JAUPLM010000019.1 GCA_030836965.1 Thermodesulfobacteriota bacterium
ACTCCTCTTGAGGACGGAAGAAATTATTTTTACGCTGCCGCAAGCTTCAATCTCTTCGATGCTGAAGGTAAACCGTGCACTTGTGTACAAGCCTCGACAAAGCCGAGACCTGCAGCCGTCAAAGGGCTGTCAGCATCTGCCGGAACGGATCATATTCTCATAAGCTGGGAAAAGAATCCTGAAACCGATATCAAATCAAATTACATATACAGAAACGAAAACGGCGGGTCATGGTCCAGAATACAGGAGCTCAATCCCGGACAGACAAACTGCAAGGACTTCGGGTTGAAACCTGAAAGAAGCTACGGATACAGGATCATCGCTGAAGATAAAGACGGCCTGAAGAGCGATCCGGCAGACTGCAATACTGTGGCGAGCCCGGTTGAAAAGCCCCAAAAAGGAAAGTAAGCAGCTGAACAGCACCCTTTGCCGTATTTTTTGTTATAAGAAACAGCCGGCCTATAATAAATCCGGCTGTTTCTTTTTTTCAATTAAAAATAGGTAAGGGCCCTAAGTGTTTTTGGGTAATATTTCACAAAGTAACAGGCTTGACATTTTTTACGGAAAATTATATTGGAAGAACTGAGAAATCCTTATGATATGAAATTTTTAACGCCGACAGATTGCTTTGAAATACCTAAGATTAACTATACGGGTGATACTTATGAGAATAAAACATATTTTTCCGGTTATTATTCTGTCTATTCTTATTCTTGCCGCAAATGCTCCCGCTGGAAGCGGAGTTCGAACAGGGACTCTGACCTTTTCTGCTCCTGTGTATGAGATAGAAGATCTGGTGGCCGAAATGCAGGAAGACGGGAATAATGTGCTTGTTTCCGGGAAAATCAGAAACTTAAGCCATCATCCCGTAAAGGGATATGTAATAGTACATTTTAAGAGCGGAAGCGACGAAGTTGTTCACTCTGTAGAAACCGACGTTAATGATAAAAAACCTTTTGCCCATGGAAAGGTTGGCGCCTTCGAAACTTCGGCCAATGTAGGTAATACTCCGGATATACATAATGTTGTAATCGAATTTGTAAACAGGTAAAACTTTAAAATAATAAAGAAGTAATTTGGATTCCAAAAACGGCATGAAGTGCCGTAACGGAAGGATCAAAAAGTAAGGTTATTTCGTAGCAGCTCCCGGAATGTCTATATTTCTTGATCTGTCGGAACCAATTTTATATTTTTTCAATATCCTCTCGCCGCTTTCAATAACCTTATTCCTGTCAAGTACCATTTTATATCCGCGGATATCTTCAATAACGTGATACTCCCCCGTGTTTTTTTCAAACCCCCTGACAAGATCACCGATTCTTGAGATTTTTACCCCGTTAACAGATGATATAACGGCATCGACGAAATCATGATATCCGACATTTATTTCATCGGCAAGAACCTTAACAAGAACCACGATCTCTCTCTGTTCAGCGGCCGGTTCTCCGTTGATATAGAAATTGAATAGTTCCTTGGGAGCATTTATATACCAGTCTTTCTCAGTCCCGTATTCCATAAGATAGTTTAAAGTAAGTGTTTCAAATACAAGACCTCCGGTTATATAATAAACCGGCGACAAATCATAACGCTCATGCGAGACCAGTCGTTCATAATCAAGCGGTTTTGTGAGCCTAACAGTCGCTTCTCTTATACTTCCGTTTCTGAATATTTCAAATTGTACCGAATCGTTTATCTGTTTTTTTTGCATTAAATACCCGAAATATGTCCTCTCTCCCTGTCTGAATGCTATGGTGCCGTCATTCTCGATATTTTCCCCTTCAATCGAAATTAATATATCTCCCGGATTTATGATTCCTTCCGCAGGTGAATCAGGATAGACTTTGTTAATCAAAATACCGGTCAGCTTAACAGTCATGAGGTAGTTACGTCTCATATCCGGATTCTCCATCTTCTGCATCGACAGGCCTATATCCGGTGTTCCATCATGCGCTCCGTCTTTGATATCCTCCAGAAAGTGTTTAATTACAGGGGCCGGAACCATATATCCTATATTTTCATAACGGCCATCCTGCAGGCCCTGGAATGCCACACCGACAATTTTATCATCCCGGTTTATGACAGGCCCGCCGCTGTTCCCGGAATTAATTGCGGCATCTATCTGGCAGGTAAGCAGATACGAACTGCTGTGATAATATTTGTTATGTTCTATTCTTGAAACAACACCTTCAGTTATTGAAAGCTTATCTCCGCCCTCAGGAAAGCCGTATACTACAACCTTATCCTTGATTTCCGGCAGATCTCCTATTTCAACAGGCTCTATTCCTTCAAAAAAGGATTCATCTTTGACTTTAAGGACGGCAAGATCAGATTCATGCGCAACACTTTCCAGTTCGGCGGTATATCTTTTTGCTTCTCCGGAGCGCCTCACCTGTATGAATGTCTGGTCCCGAATTATATGCGCATTAGTTAAAATCCTTTTATTGCTTATTATGCACCCCGAACCATGAAATATTTTCTGTCCCCACATCTGCCACGGTTCATGATAATTATAAGGATTGCTCACGGTATAGATTTTTACTACGGCTTCCTTGACGCTTAATTTCGCCGAAACAGGCGCTGCGAAAACAAACGATATAATTATCGCCCGAACAACGATCCCAAATAAATTCATATGACACTCCCGATAAAGTCTATAACGACAGAGCTTTGCATAACTATCCGAATGCGCCGGCGCATTCGTCAGCCCATTCAGACACCTGTTATACAAAGCTCTGGCGGATTTGTACAGAAATCAGCAGGTATAAAGCAGGGAGAGGAAAACCGCAATATGGTATTTAAACGGCATCCTGCTGAGAGGCGCTTCAATAAGCAGTAATTTATTTTTTTATAATATCACCGGCCCCGTTTACTGCATCGATCACCTCTTTTGGATTACCATAATAGGTGATATCGCCCGCTCCGTTTATTTCAGCCTTAAGTTTTTTTGCAGCATAAACGACCGCGTTTCCGGCTCCGTTTACCGATACTTCAACATTTTCGGACTTCAGATCTCTTGCTTGAAGGTCTCCTGATCCGGCCACATCAACTCTGAAATTCTTAGTTTTTCCGGATGCTTTAATATCTCCGGCACCATCTATTTCCAGATCAAGTTTATTGTTGTCTACACCGTTAATTGAAAGGTCAACTGCGCCGGAGACTGTTACCTTTTCAATATTATCTGCGGATATCCTGACCTCGAGCAGTTTTTTGGGGCATATGGTTTTCGACGTTGTTATCTGGAGGGTATTTCCTCTCATTTTCGTTACGATATGGGGCAGGATGTTGCTGTCGCCG
>JAUPLM010000247.1 GCA_030836965.1 Thermodesulfobacteriota bacterium
GGCACTTTTTCAAAAACAGGGAATGCATCCGATACCGGCGCCCGCGGGCCACAAGGTTAAAAACAATGAAACAATAAATCCTTACATGTATTTTCCGGATTCGGACGGAATTGAGAAAATGGAATTTGCAGTTCATGAATATCTTGGATTGATATGGTCTAAATTGACCGGGTTGATATGATGAAATTCAGACCACTATACAGCAAATTGTTAATAGTTATCGGAATTGACGCCGCCCTGATTACTGCTTCAATATACGGAGCATATCTTGCCCGTTTCGAATTTTCCATTCCTTCACAATATCTTGGTTTGCTGTATAAAGCTCTTCCCTTGATACTACTTGTTAAAATCTTATCATTCTATTTTTTCGACCTCTACCGGGGTATGTGGAGATATACAAGTATCGCGGACCTGTTTAATATCATAAAAGCCTCTTCTATCGGAAGCTTTTTGATAATATTATTCATTCTATTTATGACAAGGTTTGAAGGCTTTTCCCGTTCTATTTTCATAATCGACTGGTGCTTCACTATTCTGCTGATTACGGGATATCGAGTTGCCATACGGCTTTATTATGAGCAGTTAAGCGGAGACGGTTCATGGTTGATTGCCGTCCGGAATTTAATCGGGTTTTTAACCAGGAAACAATCTGAAGGTAAAAGAATACTCATTGTGGGCGCTGGTGACTGTGGAGAGAAAATATGCCGTGAGATAATAAATAATTATAAATTACGGCATAATGTAGTAGGATTCATTGATGATGATTCTGAAAAAGTGGGTAAAAAAATCCACGGCATTCCTGTCCTTGGTTATACTGATGAGATCAAAAAGTTAATCCGGAAATCAAGAGCCGATGAAGTCCTTATAGCCATTCCTTCGGCTACTTCAAAAGAGATCCGCAAAATCATAGATATATGCAAGGATTGCGGGACTACGTTTAAAATCATTCCCGGATACAGCGAGCTTATAGACGGAAAAGTTACTGTAAATGCAATTAGGGAAGTGGCTTACAGTGATTTGCTGGGCCGCGAAGTAATTAAACTGGATTCCGAACGGATCGGAAGCTATTTAAAAGGGAAAAGAGTCCTTGTTACCGGAGCAGGGGGCTCAATAGGTTCCGAACTTTGCAGGCAGATATGCAGATTCAAACCGGAAAGCATTATTCTGTACGACAGAGCCGAAAGCCCTTTATATGAAATTGAACTGGATATCAAACAAACCTTTCCTGAAACAAAAAGCGTTACTCTTCTTGCAGATGTCCGAGAAATTTCGCAACTTGAAACGGCCTTTGTAAAATATAATCCTGTAGTTGTGTTTCACGCGGCTGCATATAAACATGTTCCAATGCTGGAACTGCAGCCATGGAAAGCGATAGAAAATAATGTCCGCGGGACATTGAATCTCGTTGATGTTTCAAAAAGGCATAAGGTCGAGCGCTTTGTTTTTGTTTCAACCGACAAGGCCGTCCGGCCGACAAACGTTATGGGCGCCTCAAAACGCGTGGCGGAAATGCTTGTACAAAGCCAGAACGGATGCGGCCTTTCTGATACCCGGTTTATGATAGTTCGATTCGGTAATGTAATAGGAAGCATAGGCAGCGTAGTCCCTCTGTTTAAAAAACAGATTGAAAAAGGAGGACCGGTAACAGTTACACACCCGGATGTAACAAGGTATTTCATGACTATTCCTGAAGCTTGTCAGCTCATTCTTCAGGCCGGGGCTATGGGAAGCGGAGGCGAAATATTCCTTCTTGATATGGGAACACCTATTAAAATTATCGATATGGCGAGAGATCTTATCCGCCTGTCCGGATTTGTGCCTGATGAAGATATTAAAATTGAATATATCGGACTGAGACCGGGCGAAAAACTTTATGAAGAACTGATCACGGAAGGTGAGGGCATAGTACCGACAAGTCATGAAAAAATAATGGCTCTTAAGGGAGCTGAATGCAACCTCGGTATTTTAAATGGAAACATAGATGAATTGACTGCGCTCTCTGATGAGCAGGACCAGGACAAGATCAAAAGAATGCTCAAAAAAATCGTGCCTGAATATATGCCGACGGGTTAGGATTCAAGGGTTCGAGTGAGGAAATGAGAAATATATCAGGAAAAATTGAAGTACTTCTGAATAAGGGCGTCGTTATTCCTGACCCATATAATCTTTACATCAGCGATGAAGTCGACATGGACAGAATTTCCGGAAACGGAGTGATCATCTATCCGGGATGCAAATTCTATGGAAGTTCTGTGCTTATTCTAGAAAATGCAAAAATTGGATACGAAGGACCGGTTACGATAGAAAACTGCCATGTCGGACCCGGAGTGAAATTAAAGAGCGGCTATTTTAAAGAAGCTGTTTTTCTCAAAGGTGCAAAACTGGGTTCCGGTTCCCATGTAAGGGAAGGAACTATCCTTGAAGAAGAGGCGAGTATTGCTCATACCGTCGGGTTGAAACAGACAATTTTATTTCCTTACGTAACACTGGGCAGTCTTATAAATTTCTGTGATTGTTTAATGTCGGGCGGTACCGGGCGCAATAATCACAGCGAGGTAGGCAGTTCTTACATCCATTTTAATTATACACCGGGGCAGGATAAAGCCACGCCTTCGCTTATTGGAGATGTCCCGTACGGCGTGATGCTGAAAGAAAAACCGATTTTCCTGGGAGGGCAGGGGGGGTTGGTAGGACCGTGCAGGCTTGCTTTCGGGACTACGATCGCGGCAGGGACCATCTGCAGAAAGGATGAACTCCGCCCCGGGCGTTTGATTTTCGGTGGACCGGCGAGGGCCGGCAACATACCTTATGCGCCGGGCGATAACAGAAATATAAAAAGAATTATGAACAATAACATCGTTTATATTTCGAATCTCATAGCTCTTATGGAATGGTATTCGCACGTCCGGTCACAGTTTTTATCGGCTGAATTCCCTGAAGCTCTTCTGAAAGGTATGAAAGAAAAACTTGATTCGGCTATTGCTGAACGGATGAAAAGATTAAAGGGCTTTTGTGAAAAAAATGAACAATCCGGTGGCGCAATAAACAAATGGTCTGAATTTGAAAAATGTTTTACATCCGTTGCCGGCTTGGAAGAGACAATACCGTTGCGGGATTTCTTCCAGGAAATAATAACCTCCGGCATAGGAAAATATGGTAATGA